>JALUXQ010000042.1 GCA_027013265.1 Campylobacteraceae bacterium
AAACTTTTATGCAAATAGATACAACCAACAGGTAAATACACTCGAAAATGCCTATAAAGTAATAGGTGCAGATAAAAATGATGACATGTCAACAATCAAATCAAAATACAAAAAATTGGTCAGAAAAAATCATCCAGATTTATTGATGGGCAAAGGTGCCAAGCAATCCATCATAGATAAGGCAACTGCAAAACTTCAAGAGATAAACGAAGCATATGAGATCATAAAAAAGAGCAGGGCTTGAAAGGTTTTTTAACTCTCCTGATTCTGCCGATATTTTTATATGCACTTGAAGTCAAAAATGGTGAAGTTAAGATTTTAAATTTTGATAAAAATAGTACGGTTTTTTTTGATAGCAAAAGAGTTAAAACTCTTAAAAATCCATATAAAAAAGGTAAATTTTACCTACTTTTACCTATAAAATACAGAGAAAGACTAGGAAACCACACTCTCTTGATAGATGGCAAAAAAGTCTCTTTGCGAGTTGAAAAAGGCAGATACAAAAAAGAGAGCATAAGTGTAGCAAAATCCAAGGTGAAACCAGACAAAAAAGCGCTAAACAGGATATACAAAGAGTACAAGAGTGCCAAGAAAATATATGCTACTTTTAGCGATATTGTGTATTGGAATAAGCCTTTTATACTACCTCTGCACTCTAAAATAACTAGTCATTATGGAAATGCTAGGATGTTCAATCATACTCTTAAAAGTTTTCATAGCGGAGTTGATTTTAGAGCAAAAATTGGCACAAAGATAGAGGCTGCAAATGATGGGGTTGTCGTGATTGCAGACGATAGGTACTATGCAGGAGGCTCGGTTGTGATTGACCATGGACAAGGGCTTTATAGTTGTTATTTCCACTTGAGTAAGATTTTAGTGCATAAGGGGCAAAGAGTTAAACAAAAAGAGTTGATAGGTTTGAGTGGACAAAGTGGAAGAGTCAATGGTCCCCATCTTCATTTTGGCATACGACTCTACTCATATGCCATAAATCCTCTGCAGTTTATAAAGCAGATAAATACACTTATGGGCCACTAATACACCTTTTTATCTATTGCAAACTTTTGAGCTCTTAGTGTTATGTCAGTCGTGACAAAAGGAGAGTTTATGATGTGTAAAACTTCTTTGGCTATCTCTTTTGGCTCCATATAGCTTTGCTTGTCGTCTGCTGGTTTAAATCTCAAGTTATCGAAAAAAGCTGTTTTTGTTATATCTGGATTTATATTTGTGACTCGCACGCCTGATTTTCTAAGCTCTTCAAATAGACAGAGTGAAAAGGCTCTCAAACCACTCTTGGTGGCACTATAAAGAGCTGAAAATTTAGAGTACCTTGTAGCTTCTATAGAAGATATATTTATGATTTGTCCTTTTCTGTTTTTTAGGCTTCTTAGGCATAGATTTGTTATGAGTATTGGAGCTTTTAGGTTTACATCTATGAGCTCTTCTATTTTTTTCAGAGACATCTCTTCATGAGGTTTAAAGATACCAAGTCCCGCACAGTTTATGAGTATATCGATGTCAGTTTTTTTTAGTAAGTCTTTGATTTTTCTCTCTAATAGAGTTGTATCTTGCAGGTCACACGAGATTTCGGTATCTCTCCTGCTTATGCCATAGATGGTGTATCCACTTTGCTGTAACTCATCACAGATAGCTTTGCCAATTCCGCTACTTGCCCCTGTGATGAGTGCTGTTTTATCATCTTTTTTCATGTCTATATTGTACAATATAGAGATTTAACTAAGCCTTATAACTATCTAGTAGATTGGATAGGTTTGCACTCATTTGTGCCATATGCTCAGCACCACTTGCTATCTCTTCTACACTCCTTACATTTTCGCTTGAGAAATTGTGTATATTGTCCATCTCTTTTAGTATGCTGTTTATGGCATCTGCATTTTGTATATAGCCGTTTATCATAGTTTCTATATCATTTATCGCACTGTTCATCTGATCTACATTTTGGTCAATACCATGTTCAACTTCATTTGCATTTGAAGCTAGTATAGTTGCTTTTTTAGCGTTTTTATTGATTTTCTCAGTTGTATCTGAGATTGATTGTATTATGACACTTATGCTCGCATTTATCTCTATTAGACTTTTTTGTGTTCGCTCAGCTAATTGTCTTACTTCGTCAGCAACAACAGCAAAACCTCTTCCATGTTCTCCTGCTCGAGCTGCTTCTATTGCAGCATTGAGAGCTAGAAGATTAGTCTGGTCTGCTATATCATTGATTACTGTGAGTACACCCTTAACCTGTTCAGCGTTAGAGCTTAGCTGTTGCAAATGATCTGCCATCTCAGTTTCAGCACTAGAGCTTTCGTTGACCCCGCTTGAGAGTTCAGATAGTTTATCTTTTGCACTTTCAAGGCTTTTCCCTGTTTCTATTATCTCATCCTTTGTATTTTTAGATTTTTCTATAGATACTTGTAAAACTTCTTGAAGTTTTTTGCCTTGTCCAGCAGTATCTTGTATTATATTTGTTACTTGTTCCGCTTTTTTACCTATTTGCAGTGATGTTTGAGATAACTCTTGAGCAATAGAGCTATTTTCTGCACTACTAATCTTTGCCTCTTTTACTGTTGCTTGAACTTTTTCTATAAAATTATTCACATATTTACTGACAATTGCTATCTCATCATCTCCTTTTACTGTGAGTCGTTGTGTCAAATCCCCCTCACCTTGAGCCAAATCTTTTGTAGTTTGTTCCAAATCTTTAAGAGACCTCATAATTGTTCTTGTCATTAAAAAGATAAATATTACAATAAACAGTATCAATATAGCTTGCACAATAGAGAGAAGAGTTTCCAGGAAATGTATTTTGCTATCTGCTTCTTTTGAAAATCCTTGGTTGAGTTTAATCATGATGGTACTACTCTTGTGAATCACATTTCGCATTTTCCCCATCATACCGTCTTTCTCATCTAGCCCTTTTATTTTGTACATTTTTACAAGATTTAAAAAATCTTCACTATACTTATTCATATTTTTTATTAGTTTTGTATTGTTTGGTACTGTAGTTAAGTATTGAATTGTATCTTTAAATTGAGTGTTAAACTCATCTACATATTTCATCTTTCGTCTTAACATGAAGTCTTTTTCATGTCTTCTGAGCATCAAAATTTTTACATATAGTCTATTGTCATCTAGCTTTTTTGTAACTCTTTCTGCATTGTGCACAGAAACTCTCAATGCACCATATAAACCATCTTTTTCATTTAGCCCTATCTTCTTTTGAGTTTGCACTATCATCATAAAATGATTTTTATAACTCTTGATTATATTCAAATAAGCAGTTATATTTGATGTAGATATGGATTTACTTTGAAGAAAATCTCTCTCTTTTCTTATATCTTTTAATAATGAGGACATATTTTTTTGAAACTTTTTAACTTCATTCAGAGATAGCCTAGCTAGAAAATCTTTTTCATTTTTCCTAAGTTCTTGCACTTTGCCTTTCATGATAGCAAAATTTATCTCCGCATCTTTAAACGATGTGAGCTGATTCTTGATATAGAAAGTAAAAAAGATATTAGCTGCAAATGAAAATAAGACAGCTACTATCGTCATTGTAAGTTTAGTCTTTATAGCCATGATGATCCTTTAAAAATTGGTGTATTTAGTTGGTCGAGTAATATTATACATCATTTTTTTTTTTTTTGTTACAGTTTTAATTTTTATTAAGGGTATTTGCAAATAAGTGTTACTT
>JALUXQ010000043.1 GCA_027013265.1 Campylobacteraceae bacterium
TTTAGATATTTTAGTTTTATGATAAGCTATTTTTTTAGCTAAATCTTTATGATTTTTATAAAAATCAATTATTTGCATATAATCATTTAGTTTTTGATTGAATTGTTGTCTATCAGGCAATGATAGTGCTTGTAAAAACAGTACTTCGTCAAACTCATATAAATAGTGATCATCTATTACAAAGTTTGTCGGCTCATACACCTCACCTGTACCTATATGAACAGGTGATAATGCAGTAATTTTTAATCTGAACTGATTTAAGCTTTTCATAATAGATTCTCCTTTAGAGGTATGACTATACTATATCCTTGATGCACTGTTTCTTTGTATACAGAATGTCCCTGAATGGCCTTGCCGATATATTGAACAGATTTGTTTTTATCAAAAACAATAACACTTCCTGATTTTGCTAACAATAAAGGTTTCTTAAATGCTGAAGCTGTTGCTAAAGATGCACCATGTTTTGCAAATTTTGTTATTGGTGTATAAAAAATATCTTTACATTCAAGTCCTTCAAGAGTACTATTGCTTAATGTCATATATGTAGTACTATTTTGTTTTTGTAATGAAACCTCTGAAAAGTCACTAAAAGAAAATCGTCCTTTTCCAATACTGCTATTTTTACCAAAACCCATTTCACTTACTGTATTCATAGATTTTTGCAGATCCTCTAAGCTGAATTTTTGTTCATCCAATAAAATATAAATATCATGGTCTGATAGTATCATCTCCTCTTCACTGTAAGGATCAAAACCATCATCACCGGTTGTAAAAGTTTTATAGTTAATGTTATTTTTTACCACTGAATCTTTCTTATTAATATAATCAGCTTCTTTATTGGTCTTTGCTTTTGAAAATTGAGCATTTTGTAAATGTTCTAGTGTAAGCCAAACTTTTTTACGATTCATTTTTTTCTCATCAGGATTTTCTGACAATAATCTGCTAGGTAGAGACGGTTTTGGTAAATAGCCACTTGCAAAGCCATCAGACACTATCATAAAAGGCTTCTCTTGATAATTACCTAAAAGATCCTTTAGTTTTTCTTCACCAAAACTATAGCGTATAGCCCAGCACAATTGACCGAAGATAGTATCACCTTGCAAGGCAGTTGCAAAAGTTGAGAGTGGTGTGATTGTAGTTTTATAAAGTTTCATACTCTACTCACTTATAAATCTTACTCTACCATACCCACGACTTCCACTTCCTCCAAGATAATCATTCTCAATAAGTTCAAACCCTTTTTTTATCATTTCTAAGAGTTCTTGTTTATTGTCTTCATCTAATATTTTTACTCTTATATCATAGTCAAATTTAACTCCAGCGGGCACTCTTTCTGTTTGTCTAGGATGTTCAGCGGTTCCTTTTTGGCGATTAATAACATTTTCATATTTTGCTTCGCTTAGTTCCATCTCTTGGCTATCTTTTGACAAAGAACAATCGCCTACACTAATTCTTGTAATGCCATATTTACCCTCTTTGTCGCCAAAAAGTTTTAACAAATTTGTTGCATCTGTTTTTATTTTTTCATCATTAAAAATTGGATTATCCAGTAGTTTTGAACTAAAAGGTGTCCCATCCCCAATCCCTACAACCCCTATATGCCACTCTAACAAACTTCTCATTTTGCCCTTGAGAGAGCTTCCCGGTATGTATGGTTTATCACTATTTATGTCTTTAATAACACCATTGTCAATTCCACCAATTTTCATAGTATCATCACCTCCACCAATGTGTAGACCACTTAATAACTCTATTTGTCCTGTCAATTTTTCTATTTTCATCATTTTTATTTTCTCCCCTCTAAACTTTTATGAAATCCAATAACTGCCTCAAAAAAGAGTTTGAATGTATTTAAATCTTTTTTTGTACGTATTTGATTAATAGATGTGTCCATCATATCAACAAAAGACTTGTTGACAAGTTTACCACCACCACTGTTTCTTTGACTTGCATATGCTACTTTTGAATTAAGCATTTTTATAAATGGTAAAACCTCATTATTGAACTCTTCATCATCAACAGATTTCGCTTTATCATTAAGTTCTAATACTTTATCATAGAATTTTCTTATTTGAGTATTTTGCACACCACCTTTACCAACCCCTATATTTTCTGCCATTTTTTTAGCGGTTTCATTAAACAACTCACTATCTTTAGTGTAATCTAAAACTATCATACTGCTCTCCTTTTATATACAAATTCACTTAAATATATTTTTGTTTCACTTGGATTTTGTGAGATATACTTATCTAATCCCATTAATAATTCCTTATCTTTATCCATGTTCATATTTCTACTAAACAAATAGTTTAACTTTGATTTCCACATGCTATTTTTTATATCATTTGCAACATTCTTACTCATATTACAAAACTCCAAAAACCTGTATACTGTAACAGTTTCTAAGTTTTGATAATTTTGAAAAATTAGCTCAAGATTAGTATATACCTCGATATAACTCTTCCATTTTACACTCTCACTCCAAATTGTTAAACCATCTTTGCCATCAAGCTCTTTTGAGGCTTCAAGCAGCTCTTCTGTGTGCTCTGCCAAATAACTTATAGGGGTTGCAGGTTTTGCAATAGAGATACCAAATGAGATAGAAAGTTTAGTTTTATTATAGTTGATATATGTTTTGAAGTCTTTTTGAATAACTCGTGAAAATTGCATAATTTCATCCCATGCACCAACTAAAAAAAGATCATCTCCCCCGGCAAAAACAGTATAAATATTACGATATTGTTCTCGTAAAAGTTTTGGTACATAAAGAGAAAAAAAAGAATCAATTCCTTTACTAAATTCATCGAAGTTTTCAAAGCTTTGTGTTACATCACTCTGTTTGATAAAATTTCCCATACTATCTACATCGGCTTTTAAAACGCCAAGTGCTTTTATGCCGTTTTCATCATTACTGCAACTATTATTTGCTATATCACTAAAAGAAAGCGGTTTACCATACTCTTTGTTTGGTATATATGATTTGATGCGGTTATCCAACTTTATTTTGGGATTGAAATTATCAAAAAATATTCCCAATTCATCGGCATATATATCTTGTACTTGTTTTTGTGTAAGTTTTTTACCAAGTTCAATAAATATATTGCATATATGGCAATTTCCATCTTCTATTTTTCTTATGTTACACACTTTACATAACGTTTGGTTGTCTAGATTTGTATCGTATTCAAGTATTGGCGTTTGTTTCAAAAGATTAAATTTCTGATACTTTATATTTTCCATATTTATAGCAAGAGTATCTCTAAAAGCTTTATAGTTTTTTGTCCAGTCATCTTTTGTTAATGATAATGAAACAATGGAAATACCACTAAGTCCAAAAAAGTTTTTAATAAAATAATCATCAACCTTTTCTTGTATATTTTTTATGTCAACACTTTCCATAGGTACTAAAATTTCAAATTTACCGGCATTATTACTTATAATATATTTTTCAGCTATACTGAGTGTAAAACAGATATATTTTGCTAAAAGCTCCGTATATATTTGCACAAAAGCTGATTTACTTCTTAGTACCTTTGCTGCATTTTGTGTTGTTAATCCATCAAATATAAAATTTTGTATTCCCCAAAAATCCCCAGCTATGTAAGTCATCTTATCTTGTAGCAACTGATCTATATCGGACCTTTTATATACTGGATCATATACAGCGGTATTAAAAT
>JALUXQ010000044.1 GCA_027013265.1 Campylobacteraceae bacterium
TTGTGATTATCACTTGTTCTAGTTCTGGTTCAAAAATCGCAACTTTTTTGCCGTTGAAATAGACTTTTTTATTTACTGGGGTTTTGTATACCCATAAAGCCTTTTTTTGATTGGTTGCCAAGAAATTTCCAGTGTAAGTTATGGTGCTGTTTTCATCATTTGTGATAGTTTGAACAAAATCACAACTTATCGTCCTAAAATCCAAAACTCCTGCATAGGTATTGAGTAAAAATATAGATATAAGTAGAAAAAATTTCATAAATTTAACTCCTTTGGTGTATTATAGTAAAGTTTTAGCAAATAGATAGTAAAAATATGATAAAATCCACTTTTTATTTAAGTAAAAGGTAAATTGATGTTTATAAACGAAGTAGCAAAGAAGATTTTTGGAACAAAGAACGATAGATTGGTCAAAAGCTATCTAAATCGAGTCAAAGAGATAAACAAGCTAGAAGAGCATTATGAAAAGATGAGCGATGATGAGATCAAAGAGAGTTTTAGTAGTTTTAAAAAAGAGATAATAGCAAAAACAAAAACACTAGAAGATGTACTAAACGATGTATTTGCAATCACTAGAGAGGTGAGCAAAAGAACTATCGGGCTTAGACACTTTGATGTTCAGATGGTTGGTGGCTTAGTGCTTCATGAGGGCGATATCGCTGAGATGAAGACAGGTGAGGGTAAAACCTTGGTTGCTACTTTGCCTGTTGTGTTAAATGCCATGGACGGAAGAGGCGTACATGTAGTCACGGTGAATGATTATCTAGCACAAAGAGATGCTAAAGATATGAAGCCTATCTATAACTTTTTAGGTTTGAGCATAGGCGTTGTGACTGCTGAACTCGAAGACGATATGAAGAGAAAAGATCAGTATGCTCAAGATATAACATATGGAACAAATAACGAGTATGGATTTGACTATCTAAGAGACAATATGCGCTACTCGCTGGAAGAGAAGGTGCAAAGAGAGCACAACTTTGTTATAGTGGATGAAGTTGACTCTATTTTGATAGACGAAGCTAGGACGCCGCTTATCATCTCTGGCCCTACAAATAGAACGCTAGATGGATATAAACAAGCTGATGCGATTGCAAAAAAACTAAAAAAAGATGTTGATTTTACAGTTGATGAGAAAAATAGAACTATCCTTATAACAGAAGAAGGGAATGAAAATGCAGAAAAACTCTTTGGTGTGGGCAATCTCTACAGCCTGGACAATGCAGTTTTGGCGCATCACTTGGATCAAGCCCTAAAAGCTCACAATCTTTTTGAAAAAGATGTTGATTATGTTGTGAAAAATGGCGAGATTGTTATAGTTGACGAGTTTACAGGAAGATTAAGCGAGGGCAGAAGGTTTTCAGAGGGTCTTCATCAAGCACTTGAGGCGAAAGAGGGGGTTGAGATAAAAGAGGAATCCCAAACTTTAGCAGACATCACATTTCAAAACTATTTTAGACAGTACAATAAATTAGCAGGTATGACAGGAACTGCACAAACCGAAGCTACAGAATTTGCACAAATTTACAACCTAGAAGTCATCACAATCCCGACAAACTTGCCTATGGTAAGAGATGATAAAAATGATTTGATATTTAAAACTGAAAATGAAAAATTTAACGCAGTGATTAATGAGATAGAAGCGTCACATAAAAAAGGGCAACCTGTATTGGTTGGTACTGCTTCAATTGAGAAGAGTGAAGCTCTAAATCATCTACTAAAAAAGAGAAATATACCACATACTGTTTTAAATGCAAAAAATCACACAAAAGAGGCAGAAATCATCATACATGCTGGTGAAAAAGGCGCTGTGACGATTGCGACAAACATGGCTGGTCGTGGTGTTGACATAAAGATTTCACAAGAGATTAAGGATTTGGGCGGATTATACATCATAGGAACAGAGAGACACGAGAGTAGAAGGATAGACAATCAGCTAAGAGGTCGTTCAGGTCGTCAGGGTGACCCTGGAAAAAGCAGATTTTATCTAAGTCTTGAGGACAATCTTCTTAGGATTTTTGGTAGTGATAAGATTAAAAATATCATGGATAGACTAGGGATTGAAGAGGGTGAGCATATAGAGTCCAAGATGGTCACAAGAGCTGTTGAAAATGCCCAGAAAAAAGTAGAAAATATGAACTTCGAGTCAAGAAAACATCTACTTGAGTACGACGATGTTGCAAATGAACAGAGAAAAACTATATATAACTTTAGAAATAATCTTTTAGATAAAGAGTATGATATCGGCTCAAAGATAGATGAGATAAGAAAAGAGTTTGTAGATAGTCTGCTTTTTAGAGCTGAGATTTTTGATGGTATGCAAAAAGATGATTTTGATTTGGATAAGTTGGTAGCAATCACAAATGAAGAGTTGCAAGAAGACTTTAGGGTCGAAGATTTAAAAGGCTTGGAGTTTGATGCTCTAGGAGATGCTATAGAAGAGATTTTAAAAGCAAATTATAGCGAAAAAATGTCTGTTGTAGATGATGAGCAGAGAAAAGAGATAGAGAGAATTTTATATCTTCAAGTGCTAGATAATGCTTGGAGAGAGCATCTATATCAGATGGATATACTAAAAACTGGTATCGGACTTCGTGGATATAACCAAAAAGATCCACTTGTTGAGTATAAAAAAGAGAGCTATAATCTTTTTGTTGAATTGGTCGAACAGATAAAATTCGAAAGTTTCAAGACTCTTTATATAGTCCAGTTAAAAGATGAAAACGAAGAGGAACAAAAAAGAGCCATGGAAGAGATGGTTAGAAAGATGGAAGAAGAGGCATCAAAAGGCATGACATTAGAGCATGACAGTACATTAGAGCCACAAAATAACGAGCCGATAATCGCAGAGAAAAAAATACCAAGAAATGCCCCTTGTCCTTGCGGAAGTGGCAAAAAGTACAAAAATTGTTGTGGTAAAAGTGGGCCTAAAAAAGGTGTGTTAGCATAAAAACACTAAGCAGTTATTTAGTAAAAAAATATCTAAGATTAGATAAATCTCAGCCATTTATCACTGTTAGTGCATTTTTGGCTTTTCTAGGAGTTTGCGTAGGTGTGATGGTATTGATAGTTGCTATGGCTATCATGAATGGTTTTGATAAAGAGTTTGAGAGCAAACTTTTTACTATGAACTATCCTCTGAGTATATACTCTAAAACATTTCAAAAAATAGATACAAAAGATTTGGAAAATTTAAAACAAAAATTTCCAAATCTCAAATTTAGCCCATATATATCTTCTCAAGTGATAACAAAAAAAGGAAACAGACTAGAGGGTGGACTTCTTTTTGGAGTTGATTTTAAAAAAGAGGTTCAAATCAATTCTGTTTTAAGAAAGTATCTCAAAGATAAAAAAATTGGAAAATACGACATAATAGTTGGAAAAACGATAAAAGATAGAAATTTCTTAGAAGATGGTGACAAACTTACGCTTATCTTCACAGCAAGTGATCCTACAGGGTTTTCTCTTATCCCAAAGATGAAAAGATTTACCTATAGAGGTTATTTTGAGTCGGGACTCATCGCTTATGACAAAGTTTATATGTATACCACACTCCAATCTATAAGAAAAGTTTTAAGATATGATAATGATACCTTTGATGGCATACATATTTATTCAAACTCCCCCTTTGAAGATATAGAAAGTATAAAAAAAGTGCTACCGAGTAATC
>JALUXQ010000045.1 GCA_027013265.1 Campylobacteraceae bacterium
GACTTTAAAAAGGCAATCTTGCACAAAATTTTTTATCACCATAGCTTTGGCTATGACTCAAAAAAAGTTTTGCACAATCTCACCCTTTTAAAGTCTATTTATAGCGTATCCTTATACTGCAACAAGTCTAGTATCTATTTATTGCCGAATTTTTCCTTAGCTTCATTTAGTGCTTCTATCAACTCATCTAAATTATCATAAGGGATATGAGCTTTCCAATCTGGCTCATCAGCATTTTTCTTTAGTGATATACCGATACTTACCACAGGAAATGATCCGTCTCCATAAGGCTCTTCCAAATGTGAAACAGAGATTACTCCATTTTTTGTATCTGCCAATGCAAACTTCTTTAATACTGTATTTTTTCCACCCATTTTATATCCTTTTATTAATTTTTATTTTTTGAAAAATTTTGTTATTTTTGCCTGTTTTTTTAGCCACTCTTTTTGTAGCATCAATGGAAAACCCCCATAAGTTTTCCCACCTTTGAGTGTTTTTGTAACACCACCTCTTGCCGCAACTACTGCAAAATCTCCGATACTAAGATGTCCAGATGTTGCACTTTGTCCTCCCATTATAACATTTCTCCCTAATTTTGTCGAGCCAGAAAGACCAGATTGAGATACCACAATGCAACCCTCTCCTAGCTCACAATTGTGACCAATTTGCACAAGATTGTCTATTTTAGTGCCTCTTTTTATAATGGTTGAACCAAATACTGCTCTGTCTATGGTTGAATTTGAGCCTATCTCTACATCATCTTCTAGCACAACATTTCCACTATGGTGAATCTTGATATGCTCTCCTCTTTTTGTGTGAGCATATCCAAAACCATCACTCCCTACTATGACACCAGCTTGGAGTATACAGTTTTGACCAATTTTTGTATTTGCATATATGACAACCCCAGGGTAAAGTATGCTATTTTTTCCTATATGGACATTTTGTGCGATAGTTACATTCGGATAGATTACAACACCCTCCTCTATGTGAGAGCTGCTTCCTATTTGCACATTTTCACCGATATCAGCATCTTTACTGATATTAGGCTTGCTAGAGAAATCAAAGGGTTTTTGGATAAAATACCTACTTAAAATAGCAAAACAGAGGTGAGGATCATCACATTTAAGAGCAATAGAGTTTTTAGGCACAAAGTCTATAAAGTCTTTATTTGTTAGCACAACTTTTGCTTTTGTATTTTTCAAGTCATCCAATAGCTTTGGATTGTCAAAAAATACAATGTTTTTAATACCAGCTTCTTTTAGAGTGGAAAATGACTCTAGCTCAAAGTCATCTCCACTATATGTTAATTCTAAAATTTCTGTTATCTTGCTTAGTTTCATCAAATATCCATAGCGACTGAACCACTTCTGACCATCTGTGAAGGGTTAAACCTTTTTACTGCTTTTAGAAAATTGTCGATTCTTTGTGCATTGTCAGCTACCATAACAACTATAAAATTTTCACCACTATTTGCGATAGTTCCATTGTAAGCTTTTAGCATCGCATCCAAGCCATTAAAGTCTTCATTTAGCGGAATTTTGACCAGTGCCATCTCTTTTTCAACAAATTCTCCAGATTCTATAACTTTGTATGTTGGTATGAGTTTATGCAACTGCTTTACAATTTGTTCTAAAACTTTCTCATTTCCACATGTGACGATAGTGAGTCTTGATAGGTTTGTTTCAGGAACAGGAGCAACTGTGAGGGAGTCGATATTGTACCCTCTTCCTGCAAATAGCCCTGAAATTCTCGATAGTACACCATCCTCATTTGTAACAATAACAGATAATATTCTTCTGATTTCTTTCATGTCTATTCCTTATACTCTAGCATCATGTTGTATAGTGTTCCACCAGCTGGAACCATCGGTAAAACATTTTCCAATCTATCAACATTTACATCAATCATGCATACAACATTGCTCTTAACTGCTTTTTTCAAAGCTTTGTCAAACTCCTCTTTTGTCTCTACTCTAAAACCAAGCCCACCAAAGCTCTCTGCTAGCTTTACAAAGTCTGGTTGAGCACCACTTAGATCAGTAGAGGAGTATCTCTTGTCGTAAAAAAATGTTTGCCATTGTCTAACCATACCTAAAAAACCATTGTTTAGTATGATGTTTATGACAGGTATTTTTGATTCATATGCTGTCATCAACTCTTGGATATTCATCAAAATTGAGCCATCCCCTGAGATATTTATAGAAATCTTATCTGGCTTTGCTTTTTTGACACCCATGGCAGCTGGAAAACCAAATCCCATGGTTCCAAGCCCTCCACTTGTTATAAATTGCCTTGGTCTGACAAATGGATAAAACTGAGCCGCCCACATTTGATGTTGTCCAACATCTGTGGAGATTATGGCCTCATCTCCTAAGAGTTTACCTACTCTCTCTACAACCCATTGAGGTTTGATATTGTTTTTATTATCACTATATCCAAGCGGGTGAATTTCATCATATCTTTTTAGTAAATCTCTCCAAGCTTGATACTTTTTAGAATCGATTTTCTCCCTAACCAATGGCATCATATCATTTAGTACATTTTTCAAATCTCCAACTATCGGATAGTCAATATCGACAATCTTGCCGATACTACTAGGGTCGATATCTACATGTATAACTTTTGCATGTTTTGCAAATTCACTCAGTTTTCCCGTAACTCTATCATCAAATCTAGGACCAAAAGCTATCATGAGATCTGCTTCGCTCATCGCCATGTTTGCGCTGTAGCATCCATGCATTCCAACCATGCCAAGAAGCAGAGGATTTCCATCACCCATAACTCCTCTTGCCATCAAGGTTTCAACCGCAGGGATACCAGTAAATTCTGCAAACTCTCGGACAAGTTCACTTGCTCCCGAATTTACAGCCCCACCGCCAATATAGAGTATAGGTCTATTGGCATTTGCTATAGCGCTGACTACTTTTTTAATCTGTCTGCTGTTACCCTTGTATGTAGGTTTGTAAGTCTGCATTGTGATTTTTTGTGGATATTCAAATGGGGCGATTTGGGCTGTAACATCTTTTGGAATATCCACATGAACAGGACCAGGTCTCCCACTGCTTGCTATATAAAAAGCCTCTTTTAAAATTCTAGGTAAATCTTTTGCATTTTTTACTAAATAGTTATGTTTCACACAAGGTCTGCTGATTCCTACCGCATCTATCTCTTGAAAAGCATCAGTACCAATCATACTTATAGGAACTTGTCCGCTTATGACAACCATAGGAACAGAGTCTATATAAGCAGTTGCAAGTCCTGTTACAGCATTCGTAAATCCAGGTCCGCTTGTCACAAATGCAACTCCAACCTCTCCACTAGCTCTTGCGTATCCATCTGCTGCATGTATGGCAGCTTGTTCGTGTCTTGTTAGTATATGCTCAAAATCATTTTGCTTATAAACTTCATCATAAACATTCATGATGGCACCACCAGGATAGCCAAAGACAACGCTAACATTCTCCCTTCGTAGTGCTTCGATAACCATCTGGGAACCGTTTAAATCCATGACATCTCCTTTCATATTTGTTTTATTAGACTTCTTTCATAAAAAGGGAATTATTATATCTAAAGAAGTCTTTAATTTAGCACAATGACAGCGCCACACCCTCTCTTAATCCATCATCTATGAC
>JALUXQ010000046.1 GCA_027013265.1 Campylobacteraceae bacterium
GAAAGATAGATGTCGTTATTCCTAATCAAGAGGCCACAAGTTCGAATCTTGTTCGGGACACCACTTTTAGGTATTATCCAAACATCAGATTTGGTAACCATAGTGATATAATTGGAACATAGGTTATAAGGATTAGCCCCACAAGTATGGTCAGTGCCCATGGAAGTGAAGCCACGACTACATCTTTTAAGCTAAGCCCTGTTATGCCACTTGCAACAAATAGATTTAAGCCAACTGGCGGTGTTATCATACCTATCTCCATGTTGATTACCATGATAACCCCTAGATGAATAGGGTCAATGCCAAGCTTCATAGCGATTGGAAGCAAAAGTGGCACTGTAATCATAACGATAGAGCTTGGCTCCATAAACTGCCCCATAAGCATAAGTAGTAAATTTACTATAATTAAGAACATTATAGGTCCAACATGAGCTTGCAATATTAGATTTGTTACATATTGTGGTATACTTTCATCTGTCAAAAAGTGCGAGAAGATCATTGCATTTGCTATTAAGAAAAATATCATAGAGCTTGTCATAGCAGAATCTAGTATGATTTTATATATATCTTTAACTTTTAAATCTTTATATATAAAGAATGATATAAAAAAGGCATAAAATGCACTAGCAGCCCCTGCTTCAGTCGGAGTAAAAAATCCCCCGTAAATCCCACCAATTACCAAAACTATAAGCATCAAAGCCCAAAAGGCCTCTTTGAATTTTTTCATTCTAACACTAAATGGCGCCATCTTGGTTCTTTTAAATCCAAGTCTAACAGCTCCTACATAAGTAACAGCCATCAGCATGAAGCCTATAAGGAGTCCAGGTATGACACCTGCCATAAAGAGCCTGCCGATTGACTGATCTGCAGTAACTCCATAGACGATAAATACGATAGAAGGTGGTATCAATATACCCAAACTTCCAGCAGTTGCTATCGTTCCTATAGCGTATTTTGTAGGGTACCCAGCCTTTTTAATAGCTCCATACATAACTGAGCCAATGGCAACAACAGTAGCTGGAGAGCTACCTGAAACTGCCGCAAATATAACGCTTGCAAAAATAGCAGCGATTGGTAAACCACCTGGCAGATGCCCAACTATAGACTTTGCAAAATCAATAATCCTAGTTGATGCACTACCTTTTGACAGAAATGCCCCTGCTAGGATAAACATAGGAATCGCCATCAAAGTGTATTGGTCTAGTCCATCAAAGACTTCAGATGGTACACCCATGAGATTAAAATCAGTAAACATAAGAGCTGTAACCATCGTACTGGTACCTAGACTAACAGCAACTGGCACACCTATTAACATCAGTGCAAAAAGCAGTATAAAAAGAGTGGCTATCATCATAATGGCTCTTCTTCCTCTTCTGGTACATCTACGCCTGATCGTTCACTTGTATCGTGTATAAGCTCTTCCTCAGTAGTTTTCATAACCTTATCTGCATCCTCTTTTGCTACTTCAAAAATCTTTTCACCTGCCCTATAAGCTGCTCCACTAAATGCAAGTGGCAGAACCAATGTTGGTATCCACATCGGAACATTTAAGTCGATACTCATCTCATCCATGTCTTGCAAGATCACGATAAGCTGATAACCAAAATAGGACATAAATGCAAGATATATGCAAGACAAAGAGTAAGAAAATATCATAAATGCCTTTGCCACTGGTGCTGGTAGCTTCGTCAAGAGAATTGTTACTTGTATATGGATTCCTCTTTTAAATCCATAAGCGGCACCGAAAAGAGCACCCCACATAAAAGCATAGTTTGTAAGCTCACCCGCCCATGTTATACTGTCATTCAGTATATATCTTGCTAGAACATTTATAAATGCTAGAGTCACACCAACTGTCATCCCTAAAACTGCCAAATTTCTATTGATAGCCGCGACTCCGACATCCAATATAGAAAAAAACCTTCCCATAAACAACACCCTTGTAGTTTTATGAGGTCAAGGTGAGCCCTGACCTCCTTTCTAAATCGCTCTCATTTTTCATAGAAAGTTTTTGCTTTCAGCAAAACCGCATTTGCTACTTTTGAGCAGCTTTGATTAAATCTTCTCCTATAACATTGTAGAATTTTGGATAGATTCCTACCATCACTTTTCTCCAAGCATCTGTTTGCTCAGGAGTTAATGTGTATATCTTAAGCTTACCAGTTTTTTGTGCATATGCTTTAACATTGTCTAAGAATTTTCCTTCAAGTGCAGATGCCTCTTTTCTCTCATATACTGTTGCCTCATTCATAGCTTGTATGATTTTTGGTTTTAAATTAGCTGGAAATTTATTCCAAAATCTTTTACTCATAACCACCAAGTAGCCTAGGTAGCCGTGATTTGAAAGAGTTAAACTTTTTTGTACTTCATAGAACTTTTTTGTATAGAAGTTAGATAATGGATTTTCACCTCCATCCACAACACCTTGCTGAAGTGCTGAATAAACTTCTGAAAAAGGAAGAACTTGCGGATTTCCGCCTACTGCTTTAAATTGAGCTTCAAGAACTTTTGAACTCATAATTCTAAATTTTTGACCTTTTGCATCTTTTGGCCAAAGAAGTGGTTTTTTGTTTGTTGAGAGTTGTTTGAAACCGTTATCCCAATAGTTTAGTGCCACAAAACCTTTTTTTGTAACCATATCTCTTAATTTTTGACCAACAGAACCATCCATGACAGCATGAACATGCTTCATATCTCTAAATAAGAATGGAAGGTCAAAAAGTTGCATTGCAGGAACTAATCTTGTAAATTTTGAGAAACTTGGAACTGCCATTTGAACATTTCCTATCTTCAATGCTTTCATAACAGCCTTGTCTGAGTATAATTGAGAGTTAGGAAATACCTTAACCTCTACCTTGCCATTTGTCAACTCTTTTACTCTTTTGGCAAAAAAGTCAGCCGCTTTACCTTTTGGTGTATTTGGACTTACAACATGTGAGAACTTGATAGTATAATCAGCCGCAAATGTTGAAGAAACTAAAAACGCTGCAACAGCAGCAATCTTAACAAACTTTGTCATGTTAATCTCCTTTAGAATTTTTGTTTTCAAGCTGATTATAAGAAAAAGTTGTGTCTATCTTATGTATTATTAGGTCAAATTATAAATTTTTATATAATTTGAGACAATTTAGCGCAAAAAGTAACAATTTGTAACTTTTTGCGCTAAAAAGAGTTTAGCACAAGTTTCTGTTACAACTTGTAGCCTATGCTTTGGATATTTTTTAAGCTATCGTGAGGAAGTTTTTTTCGTAGATTTTTTATCATTAGACGAAGTGCATTCAGGCTCATATAATCACCATCCCACAGATGAGATTCTATCTCTTCATAGCTAATAATGCTATCTCTCTCTATCATAAGTTCTATGAGTTTTATCTCTTTTTTTGTCAATTCAAATATTTTGTTTTCATGTTTTATAATTTTTTTATCTATATCATAAAACCAGCCATCTTTTATCTCTATAATTCCGCCATTGTGGATAGAGTTCAAAAATTTATCTAGTGCATCGACGAGCTTTGTTTCCGTGATCGGTTTAACTATATAGCGCACAAGTGATAGCTCTATGGCATCTAGCATATAGTCAACCTCTGTATGAGCAGAAATGATGAGGATTTGGGCTTTTGCATCTTTTTTTCTTATTTTTCTTGCAAGCTCTATACCATCTATAATAGGCATCTTTATATCTGTGATAGTTAAGTCTGGCTTCTTTTGCAAAAACAGTTCATACGCTTCTAGTCCATCTTTTGCAAGATATACATCTTTGAAAAACAAGGAGAGCATCTCTGAGACATTTTGTCTGACTCCGACTTCATCTTCGGCATACAAAACTGATAAACTAGATAGTTTTTTTATCATCGTTTTATCCACAAAAATCCTTTCTTTAAGAAAAATATATCTATTATCATAATATAATTTACCTTAAGGATATTTTTTTGAAAATTATAAAAGAGAACAATATATCAACAGTCATCATCATAAGCTCTATGATAGTCATCAGTTCACTGGTGCTTTTTACGAGTTATTTTTTTATCTCAAACCAGTATGATATGTTCAACCGTGAAATCAAAGATATAAAAAACACCTTCATACAATCCCAAAAAAAAGATATAAAAAGAGAAGTTGACTCTGTTATAGAGTATATAAAATACAAAAAATCACTCAAAAATTACAGTAGAAAAAAACTTCAAAAAGAGGTCATGGGACTGATAAAAAATATAAAGTTTGGAGAGAATAAAAACAACTATATCTTTGCATATAAGATACTAAACTATAATGGTGGCAAGAGATTTGCCAAGATGCTTATAAATCCAAATAGGCTGGATTTGGTAGGAAAGTATATATCTGATGATTACAAAGATAAAAATGGTAAAGAGTTTAGAAAGATATTTTTAAAGGATATAAAAAAGCAGGGTTACTCTTTTGTTACATATCTATATCAAAAGCCAAATAGCTTCGAGATAAGACCTAAGGTTTCGTATTTTAAGCTTTTTAAAGAGTGGGATTGGGTCATAGCGGCTGGAACATATCTTGATGATATAAATGCAAAAATAGCACAAAAAAAAGATGAGATTAAGAAAAAAATGTATCTTGATATCACTTCGTCTATCTTGATATTTTTACTTTTTTCTTTAGTGGCGAATATATTTGCTATCGTTCTTGGAAAACAAATCGACAAGTTTTTCAAAGAGTATAATACCAAAATCTTAAATAAAACAGATGAATTGGAGATGCTAAATAAGACCTTGGAAAACAGAGTGGCACAAGAGGTTCAAAAAAGAGCCGAACAAGAGAGACTGCTGATAGAGAAGTCAAAATTTATAGCACTTGGTGAGATGATTAGCAATATCGCTCACCAATGGAGACAGCCTCTATCTCAACTATCTGCTATAATCATGAATATAAAATTTAGATACACACTAGGAAAGCTTGATGATGAGACGATGATAGAAAAAAGCAAAGAAGCGGAGAAGCTACTTGATTATATGTCTGAAACCATAGAGGATTTTAGAAACTTCTTCAAGCCAGAAAAGGAGAAAAAAGAGTTTGCACTAAAAGAGTCGATAGATAATGTCCTAGGGATAATCGGAAAAACCATCAAAAACCAAAATATAGAGTTAAAACTAAACATAGATGAAGAAATTATAGTGTTTGGCTATAAAAATGAGCTAGAGCAGGTTCTTTTAAATATCCTCTCAAATGCAAAAGATGTCCTCTTGAAAAACAGAAGAAAAAATCCTCATATAAATATAACGGCAAAAAAAGAGAAGAGCAGGTTTCGCATCTGCATCGATGATAATGGTGGCGGAATTAGCATAAAACCGATAGAGAAGATATTTGAACCCTATGTCAGCACTAAAGGAGATGCAAATGGGACGGGAATCGGTCTTTATATGTCAAAAATAATCATAGAAAAAAATATGGGTGGCAAACTAAAAGCCCATAACAACAAATTTGGGGCTAAATTTACTATAACTTTAGGACACATCTAAAAATTAATATGTTCCACGGTTGGCAAAGATATATCTGGCACTTTTCTATGCTTGGTTTGTTTAGATGTTTGTCTAGGTTTTTTTATCCTCTTTTTATGCGAGGTCTCTTTTTTTATCGTGTTTGCTTTTTTTATAAAAAAGAGGTTTTGAAGGCGAGAGTTGTTTAAGATGATATAGACCAAATCACCTCTGTTTGCAAGTTTTTTGTAGTGATAAAATCTAGCATATGGCAATTTTCCATTACTTACGCTTACAGCCTTTACTTCATATAACCAAGTTTTTTTACTCTTTTTGTACTCTAATTTTTTGATGATGCCTTTGATGCTTCCCGTATATGTTGATGTGGCAGGTTGTTTGATAGTCTGTGTTGTTTTTATATTGATAAAACTATCCCCTTTCTTCTCACTTTTTTCGATAGGCACTTGCTGTTTTACATGTATCGTAGTTTGAAAAGGCTCAGTTTTTTTACCATTTGTAAAGTTAGAAACCACGCAACCTTGAAATAGAAACAGCACAACAATGATAAGATAAAATTTTATAGTTTGCAAAATAATTACTCCCCCGACTCCATAATAATCTTGCAATAATGATAACCAAATCTTCATTAATTTTTAATTTTATGGTATAATATCGTCTTACTTAAATGGGGTTGACAAGGCTTCGACAGGAATAGTGTCATCTTTTGACTGCATGTCGCGAGTGAAGGACTTGCGTTACCGAACCTTCAAACAAACAACTGCTAATAACAGTAACTATCGTCCAGCTCTCGCAGTAGCGTAGAGTTTAACTTATAAGCTTAACCGCTTTGGACTGCTTCCTCTTTTGATTCTATCTAGAGAGATTTTGGAAGTATCATAGCTTGATAGATATATCTTGAGTATGCCTCAACTTAAGATGAAATTATGAGGTTCGTCTCGTTTGAGCTTTGTTAGTTGTGCGAAAGCGAGATTAAATCTAACAACTATTTTAAGCATGTAGAGGTTGAAAGTGGCTATTTTTGGACTCCGGTTCGATTCCGGACAACTCCACCATTAAAAGTAGAGTATCAAAGTTGCTACATATAAAAATTAAAATGCAAGGAATTTTACATATGCGATATCTGTTTTTGCTCTTATTGACATTGTCTTTTACATACGCATCACCTTTAGCTAAACAGGCAGCAAGTAACGCTGATTTCTCTAGCTTTGATTCTGAATTTGAAGCAACTGATGCGACAAATCAAGCAGAGATAGATCCTCTTTCAGGCTACAATAGAGTTATGACAAACTTTAATGATTTTTTCTATACAAATTTACTAAATCCAACCGCAAGAGCATATAAGGCAGTAGTTCCAAAACCAGCTAGAAAAGGGATAGACAATATTTTTAACAATCTGGCATACCCTCTTAGATTATTGAATAATTTGCTTCAGTTTAAATTTAAGTATTCCTTTATAGAGACACAAAGATTTTTGATAAATTCAACTATCGGCTTAGCTGGTCTCGTTGATGTAGCAAACGATAAGTTTAATATTAAACAACATCAGGAGGACTTTGGTCAGACTTTGGGACATTATGGAGTTGGAGGTGGTTTTCACATAGTTTTGCCTCTTCTTGGTCCATCAAATCTTAGAGATAGTGTTGGCTTGGTAGTTGATGGTCTGGTTAGTCCTATGACATATATACAGAGTAGGGGATACAACTTGTTCAATAACAATTCCGAGGCAATCTCTGCAAAAACTGTACAAATTATAAACTATAACTCTTTGCATATTGGCGAGTATGAAAAACTAAAAAAAGATGCGATAGATTTATATCCATTTTTGAAAAATATATATGAACAGAGACGAAAAAAACAGATATCGGAGTAAACAATCATGAAACAGATAATCATAAGCATACTGTTGGTGGCGAATCTTTTTGCACTAAAAGAGAATCAAATCCAAGTTTTTATGAGTAAAAATATCAATAAAGTTGTACAAATTTTAAAACATGCTAAAGAAAACAATATAAGCACAAGCATAGTTAGCCAAAAGATTTTCAAGATTTTTGATCCTGTTTTCGACTATAAACTTATGGCTAGGCTTGCGATTGGTGGAAGGGTCTGGAGAGAACTTAATGGTGACCAAAAAGCCGAGTTTACCAAACTGTTTACCAAGAGACTTAAAGCATCATATAAAGCAAAACTTGACATGTATGACAATCAAGTAATCATAGTAAGCGGTATAGATAAAATCAAAAAAAACAGAATCCTGCTATTAAGTGAGATAGCCGACAAAAAACAGAAGTATGACATAACCTACAAATTTTATAGAAATTCAAAAGACCAGTGGTACATATATGATGTCAAGTTGTTAGGTGTCAGCATCATACAGACATACAGAGCTCAATTTTCAGATGAGCTAAAAAAGATGAGTTTTGACAAATTGCTTCAAAAATTAAACACCAAATCATAATCTTAAATGTTCAAGTCTCTATACGAAAATTACATACTAAGGTTTCCTAAGACTATACTCATTTTTATAGTTTTTCTTACTGCTGTATTTGGCTATTTTGCCACAAATTTGAGCATAGATGCTTCTGCAGACACACTTTTACTAAATAACGACAAAGATTTGGCTTTTACTAGGGAGATAGAGAAGAGGTACTACACTCCAAATTTTTTGGTGCTCACTTACACTCCAAAGAGTGGACTGTTTTCAAACAAATCACTGGGCACACTTAAAGATATCAGTAGTGACTTAAAAAAGATAGGAGATATCACCTCTGTTGTCTCTATTCTAAATGTTCCTCTTTTACAAAGCCCTGTTCGCCCTGTCAAAGAGTTGATGCAAAAGATCCCAACTCTGCAAGACAGAGATACCAACAAAACACTTGCAAAACAGGAGTTTTTAAACAGCCCCTTATATAAAGATAGTTTAGTAAGTAGTGATTTTAAAACAACTGCTCTGCTTTTAAACCTAAAAGATGATTTAAAGTATAGAAATTTTATAGAAAAAAGAGCAAAATTAGAAAAATCAAACGATAGAGTGAAACTTGAAAAACTTCAAAGAGAGTTTAAAAAATACAAAGACAAAAAAAGAGAACTGACACATAGGACTCTGGGTCAAATAAGAAAAGTTGTAGCCAAATACCAAGGAGATGCCAAGATGTTCCTAGGTGGAGTCAGTATGATAGCAGATGATATGATAGGCTTCATCAAAAGCGATCTTTTAGTGTATGGCTCTATCTTGTTATTGATGCTCATAACTACTCTTTTAGTCATCTTTAAAGAGGTTAAATTTGTACTGATTCCCATACTTGTATCTATCGCGTCAGTCATCTTTACGACTGGATTTTTGGGGATTTTTGGATGGGATGTCACTGTCATATCTTCAAATTTTGTCTCTTTACAGCTTATCATAACACTATCTATCATACTACACCTAATAGTCAAGTATAAAGAGTTAGCAAATGATACAAAACTAGACCAAAAAGAGTTAGTTTTGCAAACTATTTTATCAAAAGCAAAACCCTCATTTTTCGCTATCATCACTACAATCGCTGGCTTTGGTTCGCTTGTTTTGGCAGATTTAAAACCAGTCATAAATCTAGGCTATATGATGAGTCTAGGGGTTGCCACCTCTTTAATCGTCTCTTTTATACTCTTTCCTGCAATCATGATGCTTTTTCAAAAAAGTGGTAAACAGTTAATCCATAACAAAAAATTTAGTTTGACAAAAAGCTGTTCAAATCTGGTCATACATAGAGGCAAAATGATCATTATATTTGCTTTTATTATAGCTTTGGCTTCTATTTATGGAGCGAGTAAACTAAGAGTTGAAAATAGTTTTATCAGCTACTTTAAGAAAAATACAGAGATTTACAAAGGCATGGAGGTTATCGACAAAAAGCTAGGTGGCACCACTCCTCTTGATCTAATCGTCACTTTCAAAGAGGACAAAAAACCAAAAGGAGATACTAACACAGATAGCTTTAGTGAATTTGACAGTGAATTTGACAACAACCAGAATGAAAATCAATACTGGTTCTCACCAAATAAAATGCAAACTATACAAAAAATACAATCTTACCTAGAGTCCCTGAAAGAGGTTGGAAATGTGGAGTCTTTTGGCACACTTCTCGAAGTTGGGAAGAGACTAAATAGTGGCAAAGATTTAGATACATTTGAATTGGCAGTTTTATATAACGAGATGCCAAAAAAGTTTAGAAATATCATACTAAATCCATATGTGGATATCAAAAAAAATCAAGTCCGATTTGCTATGAGGATTATCGACTCAAACCCTAAACTAAGGAGAAATGAGCTGATTCATAGAATCGAAAACGATATACCAAAAATAGTCAAAAATAAAAATATAGAGTTTAGACTCTCAAACCTAATGGTACTATACAACAACATGCTCCAATCCCTTTTTGAATCCCAAATACTCACACTAGGAGCTGTTGTATTTATACTATTTTTGATGTTTTTAGCACTATTTCGCTCTTTGAAGATTTCACTTATCGCCATCATCACAAATATGATACCAGTCGGGATAATCTTTGCTGTCATGGGATTTACAGACATACCACTTGATGTCATGACTATAACCATAGCCTCCATAAGTATAGGAATCGGGGTGGATGATACTATACACTATATCATCAGATTCAAAGAGGAGTTTGAAAAAGACAAAGACTATATAGCAGCTATGCAAAGAGCTCACAATAGCATAGGATATGCTATGTACTACACCTCACTTGCTATCATACTTGGCTTCTCAATACTGGTATTTTCAAACTTTATACCTACTATCTACTTTGGTCTGTTGACTATTTTGGTTATGGTAACCGCTCTTATGAGTGCACTACTGCTTTTGCCAAAACTGCTCATAAAATACAGAGCTTTTGGCTAAGAGTTTATACTCTCTTTTATGTTTTTTGCTATTTGTGAGATTTTTTGGATTTTTTTAGTATAGCTTAGTGAGTCATCTAAAAGAACTTTGACAAAAGCACTTCCAACTATGACACCATCAACTCTATTTGATTTCTCTTTGGCTGTCTTTTCATTGACCCCAAAACCTATATACAGATCAGTTTGACTCTCCTGTTTTATCTCTCTTATGATTTGACTCAAATCTTCACTAGTGCCTGAGCCGGTTATGCCCATATATGCTACTAGATATATAAAACCTTGAGCATTTTTTACGACTCTTTTTATCCTCGCCTCATCATCAGTTGGTGCTACAAAACTAACAAGCGAAATATCATTTTTCGTAAAAATATCTCTATATGCAAATGTCTCCTCGTGTGGAAGGTCAGGAATGATAAAACCTTTAACACCTCTATCTTTTGCTGTTTTGCTTATATTTTCTACACCTTTATGGAAAAAAGAGTTAAAATACCCCATCCAGTAAGTCTCAATCTTATCTGAAATTTTTTCGGATATATCAAAGACATCTTGAGTTTTAAAACCATTTTGCAAAGATTTCAGATTTGCCTCTTCTATGATTGGTCCATCTGCGACAGGATCAGAAAAGGCGACACCAAGTTCAAGCTTATCTGCTCCAGCCTCTTTTAGAGCCAAAGCCAAATCTACACTAAAGTTTACATTGGGAAATCCAGCGGTTATGTATGCCACTAGACTTTTTGTTTTTCTACTGTTCAATTATCTCTCCAAATTTACTGGAACTTTTATGATGAGGGGGTTGAGCATGCTAAAGTATTCTCTGTCTTGCTCTATATCTTGTCTATAGAGTTCAAACTGGTCACTTATCAACAAGAGCCAATCTATAAACTCTTCACTAGCAGGACCTTTTACGACTCTAGCCTCTTCTGCCACATCTTCACTTAGAGTTGAAAGTTTCACTATGGGGTCGAGCTTTAAAAACCCGCCAGCAGATTTTAGATTGTGAAATATCCTGAAAAGTTCTCTTATGTTGTCTTCATACTTTTCGGCTTTGTTCAGGTCTATAATCAAAGGTTCCAAATTTTCGCACATAACTGCATAGTGATTGACGAAGTCTTCAACAATATCTAAGTCAAAATCAATCTCAAGCTGAGTATAGATACCCATAATTTTCCTTTCAAAAAGCCTATATATGACTACAAATATAATCTTAAGTACAATTGTACCATTTTTTTGATAAAATCATTAAAAATTATTTTGGATAATGTAATATGCAAACCATAAGTTCTATAAAAAACAGCAAATCAAAGACACAGATTGTCATGATTACAGCATATGATGCTCTTTTTGCATCTCTGTTTGATACAAAAGTGGATATGATATTAGTTGGTGATAGTCTAAATATGAGTTTCAATGCAAAAGCAGATACACTTAGTGCGACTATGGAGATCATGCTCTACCACACAAAAGCGGTATGTGCAGGAGCTAAAGATACTCTAGTGGTATGTGATATGCCTTTTGGTACATATACTGATGAAAATATGGCTTTGAAAAATGCATCCAAAGTGTATCAAGAGACAAATGCACACGCAGTAAAAATCGAAGGTGGACAAGAGAGAGCCCATATAATAAAAGCTTTAACTTCAAACTCGATAGCAGTCATGGGGCATATTGGGTTGATGCCACAATTTGTAAGACAAGAAGGCGGATATAAGATTCGTGGGAAAAGTGAAGAAGATATAAAACAGCTCATGCTTGATGCAAAAGCTGTCGAAGAGGCTGGTGCATTTTGTATGGTTATCGAAGGCGTAAAAGCTGAAGTTGCCAAAGAGATAACAAAAAGCATAAGCATCCCAACCATTGGAATAGGCTCTGGTGTGGGTACTGATGGGCAAGTTTTGGTTTGGAGTGATGCTTTTGGATTTTTCAAAGAGTTTAAACCAAAATTTGTAAAACACTACTTAAACGGTGCCAAGATAGTTGAAGATGCTGTTATTTCATATGCAGATGAAGTTAGGTCCAAAACTTTCCCTGCAAAAGAGCATACATACTAATGGAAAGAGTTGTAGAGATAGATAAAATTTCATTTGAAAATGATTATGAAACATCATTGCGACCGACTAATTGGGGTGATTATATAGGTCAGGACAAAATCAAAAGAAATTTAAAAGTTTTTATAGAGGCATCAAAAAAAAGAGATGAGTCTTTAGACCATGCTCTCTTCTTCGGACCTCCTGGTCTCGGCAAGACAACATTAGCTTATATAATCGCAAATGAGATGGAAGCAAACATCAAGATGACGGCGGCCCCCATGATAGAAAAAAGTGGAGATTTAGCAGCAATTTTGACTAACCTTGAAGAGGGAGACATACTCTTTATAGATGAAATTCACAGACTTTCCCCCGCCATTGAAGAGATTTTATACCCCGCTATGGAGGATTTTAGACTTGATATCATTATAGGAAGTGGACCTGCGGCTCAAACTATCAAGATAGATCTTCCTAGATTTACACTGATTGGAGCAACTACTAGAGCTGGAATGATAAGCTCTCCTCTTAGAGATAGATTTGGTATGCACTTTAGATTGCAATTTTACAACAAAGAGGAGTTGGCACAAATCGTCACAAAAGCTTCACATAAATTAAACAAAATCTGCCATACGGATGGGGCCATAGAGATAGCTAGAAGATCTCGCGGAACCCCTAGAATTGCCTTGCGACTTCTTAAGAGGATTAGGGATTTTGCCGATGTAGAGGACGAAGAAGAGATAACAAAACCAAGATGCGAGTATGCACTTGAGGAGTTGGGTGTAAATGACTTAGGTTTTGATGAGTTAGACTTAAAATACCTAAAACTACTGATAGAAGCAAAGGGCAGAGCATTGGGTTTAAGCACCATAGCCGCTGCACTCAGTGAAGATGAAGGGACAGTGGAAGATGTGATAGAGCCCTATCTGCTTGCAAATGGCTACATGCAAAGAACTGCAAGAGGTAGAGTCGCCTCTACAAAATGTTATGAACTTTTTAAACTGACTCCTCTTGGTTTAGGAGGATTATTTGAGGGATAAAAATATATGAATACGCAAAGAAGTTTTTTGATAGCATTTTTCTTGGTGGTGCTATACTGGCTAGTGAAATTGTACGAGCCTTTTTTGGTAGTTATTACTGTTGCTACTCTTTTATCAATCGCGACCTATAATATAAATAGCTATATAAGGAAATACCTAAAAAATAGGATGTTCTCAGCAATAATATCTACAATACTGCTTTTTGTACTATTTTTTGCACCTATTATATACATAATCACATCTGCCGGTGAAGTTTTTAATAACTTTGATAACTCTTTGGTTGACAATACCATAAACTACATAAAAAGCATAAACCTAAAACTTCCAAGCACACTATCTTTCTTTCAGAGTGATTTAGATAGTTTTATCAAGAGTCTTGATTTGAGCCAAGTTACAAAAACAGCTCTATCGTATCTAGGTGCTCTTGGCAAAAATAGCGCTAATTTCTTGAAAGATATGCTTTTGATTCTTATCTTCTTCTTCTTTGTTACACTAAATGCAAGAGAGCTTGGTAGCTATTTTAGAACCGTACTTCCAATGAAAGAAGATGAGATAGATATCATATTTGATGAAGTTTCAAATGTCATGAGTGTTGTGTTTTATTCGATACTAACAACTGCCATATTTGAGGGTGCGCTATTTGCCATCATTAGTGTGATATTTGGATACAATGGCCTGCTTTTTGGTATATTTTATGGTTTTGCATCATTGATACCGATAGTTGGCGGTGCTTTGATGTGGGTTCCTATTAGTGCTTATGAATTTGCGAATGGGAACTATATAGAGGGAATTACTATAGCGCTATACTCAGTTATCGTGATTTCAATCATAGCGGACACTTTTGTAAAACCACTCATCATCAAATATATAAACAACAAACTATCTGATGTTAAAGCAAATATAGATGAGATGTTGATATTTTTCGCGATATTTGCTGGGCTAACTACTTTTGGTTTTTGGGGCATGATACTTGGACCTGCTATCACTACGCTATTTATATCTTTGATGACGCTATTTAAGTCCCTTAAAGATAAGGGGCTAGATATTTAACTCTTTTTGGCATTTTTTTAGTAGCTTTATTATATTTTCGTGCCTGTTTTTGGTTTTATCTATGAAGTCTAGTTTTTCTTGCTTGATGTTGTGAAAAGTTTCAGAGACTCTATCATAATCAAGATTTAAAAAAGTTCTGTTCTTATTCATCAAATTCTCTAGTTTATATATGAAAAAACTCTCATTTAATCGATGTTTTATATCTTCAAGAGTTGGATAATATAGAGAAAATCTCGTCGGGTTTTGTTCATAAAGTTTTGCAAAACTCTCCATCTTTTCATTTAAAAAAGAGATACAAATCCCCGTAGCATTTTGATAATTAAACTCGATTGCACTCAGTATATGCTCAAAACCTGAACTTACATGTGCTCTTGATTTTAGCATTTCATCATTGTATGGCTTCAAAATATGCTCATACACTCTCGCTGCAAATTTTCTAATATTTGCAAATTCGATATCGGAGTGAATCTCCTCTTTTTTCCTTATGATACTGTATGGGCTCTGCCATCTGTATATATCTTCTTCAAATTTTTTGTAGATTTTACTATTTGTCTCATCTACTCTGTTTTGTATATCACTCAAAACTTTTGCATACTTTTTGAACATTTTACCGACTATATTATCTTCATAAAAAAGCTTTTTATAAGCCTCATCGGCATTGATAAATGGCGCTTCATACTCAATTTTTAAGTACTTGTCCTCTTTTTGCAGCCAAGCTTTTTTCTCTTTTTTGTACCTCTGTTTTTTTACTATCTCCACATGGTTGTAAATCTCAGTTGCTATCACATCTATGATTTGTGTGATATTCACATATGCATCTTTTAGCTCTGTGGCAAACTCTTTTTTTGCCCTTGTGAAGGATTTTTGTGAAGAGAGTTCAAAATCCTCTATCTCTTTTTTTAGTTCATTATAGATTTTGACGCATATCTCATACTGATTTATGATTTTCGTACACACGCTGTTTATCTCTTTTTTTATGCTGTACTCTTTTGACTCAATAGCTTTTGGCTGAATCTCATTTTTTATAAAATCTATAACTTTTGATATATTTGACACCTTAGAGAGTTCGATATTTTCACTCAAGTCGCTATTGATAATATCATTTATCTTGGCATCATACTGTGCGTATACCTCTTTTATGGTATCAAAATTATTTGCCTGCATATTATTTTCAAGTTTTAAGCGTAGAGATTTTGTAAATTCATCTAATGCTTCGCTCATGAGCACTAATTTATCGCTACTTCTTGATTTTAGAGCTTGTTTAGCAGAAATGGGCACAACATCACTAAAAAAATCTCCGAAACTCTCTTTGACATATGCCACACTTTGATTAATCTCCTCTTCGCTAAATTTGTCTTTTTGATTTAATACACAAAGGGACTTATTTTTATACAAAGAGAGGTATCTTTTTAGCACTTTTGCCTCACTCATCTTTCCAGCATTGTCCATAAGCGTCAGCCATATGATTCCATCAACTTCATTTAGTACATTTATCGTAGTTTGAGTATCTTTGTATGACAATGAGTTTAGCCCTGGAGTGTCAACAAAAACTATATCTTTTAGCATATTTAATGGGGAGTAGAGTATAAGATAATCTATATCTTCCACCCCTTTTCTTTGGTCTATAAATCTACTAATATGCTCAGCATCATGATACTCATCTCTTCCATCTTTATACTTAACTCTTATCTTTAGCTCCTCGCCATATCTTATATAATTTACCTTTGATGTCACAGGAGTTATGCCAGTTGGTAGTATATTTTTTGCCATCAAGGCATTTAGAAAAGTTGATTTTCCACTAGAAAACTGCCCTGTAATTGCTACTTTCATGGGCTCTTTTACTCTGATTTTCAGTCTATCCAGCGCATCTACAAGAGAGATGGACGGAGAGAGTCTATCATCAAGCAAAAGATATCTTGCCTTTTTTAGCAAACCCAAAAGTGACTCATCAAATGTTGGCTTTTGACTCAAATACTCTTTTTTATACGCTACTACAAAATGTTCAAACAGACTCATTTTGCACCCTCGCTCAAAACTTCCAAATCTTTTTTTATTTTAGTTAAAATCTCTTTTTTACTCTTTATGGTCTGCACTCTTTGTTTTTTATCTCTGCTCGATTTTTTGATACTCTTCATACTCTGCTCAAGCAAATTATCTTTTGTTTTGATTTCATCCTCTTTTGCTTTAACTCTCTTTAGATTTATCTCTATAAAATTTGCCAAAAGTTCCTCATCTGTTTTTTCCAATTTTTCATTTAACATCTGCTCTAACTCATCTATATTTTTTTGCAATATTTTTTCCAAATTTATATCTAGTTTAGAGAGTGAATTTTTCGCATATTTTTGTATCATACTATCTATTTTTTCTAACATTACAGCTCTATTTTGAAACAAAACCAATGATTTAAAATGTTGCTCAAAAAACTCTTTGGAGTCAAAGTCTTGATTTTTATATTCTTTGCCACTTTCATCATCCTTAAAACTTCTCTTTATGATTTGTGATGAGTCTTGCATCTTTTTCTCAAACTCATATCTGTAATCACGCACCAAATCAATCAATCCATCCTTTAAACCAAGTTCAACTATATACTCAATCCTCTGTTTTTTTGGTAATTTTTTGTTTTTTCTAATCTCGTAAGAGATGTCATCCATGACTCTCGTTTTGATGATATCTTTTAGATTTATAAGCTTCTCTTTTGAATATTTATGCAATATTTGAAAATACTCTCTTAGCTCCTCTTCTTGAGCTTTTATGGTCTTTTTAACAGCCTCTAAACCCTCTAATAATCTAACTTTTTCTAACCTATAAGCCTCAAACTCTTTTTTTCTCTCCACTGAGGATTTGCCAAGCAGTCGCTGTTGCTCATCAAATATCTGCATGTTTTGCTCTAAGATAGACAAAAGTTCATTTTGATTGCTTAAAATGATAAGATTTGCTTTTTGGCTATTTGCCCCAAATAGCACACTATTTAGATAATCTTGTAACTTTAAAATTCCACTATTTTCTAAGTCATACCCTTGCTCTTTTGCCTCTTTTACTCTATCTGTTTTAAGAAGAAGAGCCATCTTTCCTGAGAGTGGGATAAAATCTATTTTGTCTATTATCGCTTTTAATTTATGGCTTCTATTTTGTTCGGCCAACCGTTTCTCTATGCTTGTTTTTGTGTACTTGATAACCTCATCAAGCTCTTCTTTGCAAACTGTGTCGATTCTTGTTATCACGACAAGGAGTCTCGCTATATTTTGGTAAATGATAGAATCTATGATGAAATCCACATCTTTTTGGGTGGCTGATTGGTTGACATTCATCAAATGAATCATCAAATCACACTCACTCACATAACCAAGCGTTATCTCTTCTCTTTGTATGATGGGGTCATCAAGCCCTGGAGTGTCAACAATCTCAACACCATCTTTTAAAAACTCCAAATCACTGTAAAGTTCAACACTTTTTACCAAGTTGCATTTTTTATCTGATTTTTCTGCGGATGTATATAGCTTCAAATCCTCTATATCAACTTTTTCACTTTTGCCCTCATCTTTGATATAAAGGCTTAGATTTTCTTTAAAGTGACTCTTTGTCTCATCTATAAATTTTCTTATACTAGCTATCTCTTTTGCACTGTTTTCTATCCTTGCAAACTCCGATTTATTCCAAAAATTTACTTTTGCATATCTGTTTTTTGAATACTTCAAAATAGTTAAATTTGCAGTTTCAGGGATAACTGAAGTGCCAAGTATCTCCTCTTCCAATAGTGCATTTAGCATGGTTGATTTTCCAGCATTTATGATGCCTGTTACTCCTATGGAAAATCTCTCATCTTGCAGTTTTCTATCTATTTGTTCTAGTTTTTCTATAAATATATCTGACTCAACACACTGTTTTAGATTCTCTTTTGCAGCTTTTAGTATATTTATGGAGTTTTTATAAAAGTTTTCATCACTTTTGGCAACACTTAGTTTTATCTCGGTTTTTTCATCACTTTTGCCTTTTATAAGAGCAAAAAGCCCTATAAGCCTTCTGCTTATATAGTAGCTGATAATCCCCTCTTTTCTTAGAGTTTCAAAATTTGCCTTTAGTGTTTGCGTTAAATCCATATCTCCTAGTTCGACTATAAACTCTAAAACTCTCTTTTGAAACTGCAAAATCAGACATTTATCTATAAAGTTATCTCCAAAAGCTCCACCAAAAATCAGTCTAAATTCATCAATATTTATGATGTTTTGTAGATTTTCACTATTTATTATAAAAAGAATAGAACAACTATCACAAAACAGCTCATAATCTTCATCATAAGTCTTATATATTTTCTCCAAAAAACTCTCTTGTAAATCCTCTATAGAGTCACTGTTTTCATTCCAGCTTAAAAGAAAAAAATCATTTAATATATGCACATGTATCGCCTAATAAAAAGATTTGGTATTATATCAATATTTGAGAGAATTTATTATAATTTGTCGTGCAAATACTCTGGTGCTATCTAAACGAACAGTTAGCAAAAGCACTCGGTAAGGCAACCATAAAAGCGGAGTGGGCAGTGGGAAAGTTAAAGAGGTTGGACTTGATTGACAGAAAGTCTCTGATAGAGTCCAAGCATAATCAAC
>JALUXQ010000047.1 GCA_027013265.1 Campylobacteraceae bacterium
CATATCCAATCCTTAATTGAAAAATTTGTATTAGAAATTATTATACTACAATTAGTTTTATAATTCAACACGCCCCTTGCTTCATTTTAATACGGTGTTTTGCCTGTCCAAGTGCGGATAATCTCTTTTTGTTTTTGAGTCAACTTTGCATTTTTATGCATTTTTATATAATCAGGCAGTGGCATCGCATTATAGACTGATTTATATATCTCGCCTAATTTTTTGTCTTTTTCTTTAGCACTGTAGCTCTCCCAGACAGAGAAGTTTACCCATTGTCGTCCTAAATCAACATGTCTTTTTATGAAAAATGACGCAGGAGCAATACTAGCATACCAAGGCACATTTGTCTCATTTGAGTGGCAATCATAACATGAGTTTTTGAGTATCTTCATCACCTCTTTTGGAGCTTTTATCTCCAAGTTTTTATCGCTTTTTGGATTTATCACCTTTGAGGGTATAAACTGAATCACCACCAACAAAGTGGCTATAAAAATCAAAACATATTTCATAAATCAAACCTTTCTAGACTTGTTGCAACAAGTCTATTATCTCATTTTTATCTTTTTTCAAATAGCATATATACGCGTCGCAATCTTTATTATATATCTCTTGGAGTGCATTTTTGTATAGACTCACCTGCTTTACATGTGAAGATTGTAAAAACTCCGAGCTTTTATAGTCGATAACCACAACTCTATCTTCAAACTCTAACAACAAATCAAGCTGTTTTCTCTCGCCTTTATAGTAGATGGGCTGCTCTTTTATCGGTTTTGCATCTTTGATAATTTCACGAAACTTATCATCTCTTAGCAATCTTAGCACTCTTTTTTTAATATCTTCCAAATCACTCTCATCTAAAATCATCTTGTATCTGTTTTTCAAACTCTCATACGCAGTTTGGACACAACACTCATCAAATCCACCCATCATCTCAAGCATATAGTGAAGACCTAGCCCAAAGTCTCTGTATCTAAAGTCATCTCTTGATTTTTTCTCTAACTCTGTTTTTTCTATCTCTTGAGTCCCGAACTTTTTAGGCTTAAAACAGATGGCTTTTTTTGGCTCTGTTTTGCCCTCTTTGCCTTTTATATATATTTCGCCATTTTGAAACTGCTTTAGTTCAAGATTGCAAAATGCTGAATTTTTTGTTTTTGCCAAAACAAAGAGGTTGTCTCTTGCTCTAGTAAACGCTACATACTGAGTATTTATCGCGTCTTCCGCCTCTTTTGCACTCTCTTTATCTTTTGCTCTTTTATAGTCATCATCAAAAAACTCTCTATTTTTCATCTTTAAAAATATATTTTGTAGCTGTATCTTCTCATACTCAAATATAAAAGTGTCTCCACCGCTTCTCGGTCTTTTTATCCTATCTACCACAAAGGCATTTGAGAACTCCAAACCTTTTGATTTGTGAATGGTTAAGACTCTGATAGAGTCATTTTCTTGGGAAATTGAGCTTTGAGAAATATCTTGAAAATTAAATAAAAAATCTTCTATATCCTTAAACTTTGAGCACTCTTGTATAAACAACAGCATATCATCCTCTAAGTCAAAGATACCAAAATAGCTGATAATTTTTATAACCAACTTATCTACATCTTCGTCTTTATCAAAAAAATGCTCCTGCTTATCATAGCTTTTTCCACTTATCGCTTTAAAATTTTCCAAGTAAATCTCATCTTCAAAGTAGAGATAGTGAAGAAAATCTATAATAGCCGATATAATCGGGATATCTATAAGTTTTCGTTTTGCTTCCAAAGTTACTTTTGCACTTTTTATCTCTACTTCTATCCACTCTTTTAGTATCAAAGCCTCTTTGTTTGTGTAACATAAAACCGCTATATCGCCCTGCGATACTCCCAAATCAAGTAAGTTTTTTATCTGTTTTATTAGATTTGTTTGTAAATCATCATCTAAAATGACTTGGACAAAACCTTTTGGATTCTCTTTTTTTGTAAGCTGTTTTTTGTAGCCCAAGATTTTTTCGCAAAATGTATCATTTATAAAATTAACCACGCTAGATGAACTTCTGTAATTTACCCCTAAAACCTCTGTATCTAGGTGTAGCGAATCAACAGCATACGAGAATAGCTCTTTTGCTCCACCTCTAAATCTATATATAGACTGTTTTGTATCGCCCACCAAAAAAAGAGTTTTTCTCTTAGTAGCACCAACTCCTGAGACAATCTCTTTGAAAAGTGGCTCTAGTATCTTGTATTGGACTATATTTGTATCTTGAAACTCATCTATCAATAGGTGACTAAAGCTACCGTCTATCCTAAAATAGAGAAAATCTTGCGATATATCATCTTTTAGTATATCGTAGAGTCTGTTTGTCATCTCAGAAAAGCTAAGGCTTGAACTTCTCTTTGACTCCATGCTAAGAGCCCTTATAAATGCACTGTACAAAAGTGCTATTTTGCTTAGGATATAACTCTCTTTTGCCCTACAAAAATCAAATAGTTTATCTTTTAAGTTTTGAAAAAGAGAGTTTATCTCTTCATCACAATACCTCTTGTAGCTCCAATAAGAGAAATCAACTTTTTTCAAAAAACTCTTCTCTAATAGCTTTTTGATGCTGTCAACCTGAAGAGTATTGAGTCCTTTTTCTCCCAAGCCATTTCTCTCAAATCTCTCTTTTATCTCTAAAACGATATCCAAAACCTCTTTTTCATTTGGATATGGCACACTTTTTTTAGCTAATTTGGCTAGGTTCAACTCACTCTGTTTTTCAAAAAATAGTGAAAAAAGAGCAAATATGTCATTTAACTTTTTATCTTCATTTAGAGCAAATTTTAGAAGTGATTCGTATAATATTTCATTTTTGCAGACTTTTAGGAAACTCTCTATCTTGTCTTCATTTATAACTAAATTTTCTAGCCTGAAATCAGGCATCAAACCGATATTAAATGAAAATTTTCTCAAAATCGAAGAGAAAAAAGAGTCGATAGTAGAGATTCTCAAATCACTCTCGAGAAAACTCTTCAAGACTGTTGACTTTTTAGATAAAATCTCCTCTTTGCTCTTTTTTGTGATTTCGCAAATACTCTCTAACTCTTTTGAAAACTCAAGGTTTTTCAGAGTATCAAAAATTCTTCTCTTCATCTCAAACGCAGCTTTGTTTGTAAAAGTAAGAGTTAAAATCTCTTTTGGATGAGAGCCTATGAAGAGTAACGATATATACCTAACACTAAGTGCGTATGTTTTTCCACTCCCTGCACTCGCCTCCAAAGCTATATTTTTTATCATCTTAATCTTGCCTTAAACAAAGTTTTTTATATGGGCAGTAGATACAATTGCTCTGTTTTTCACAAAGTTCATATGTTGTTATCGGCTCTTTAAATATTTTTAAAGTATCTTTAAGTTTGTCTATCTTCTCCTGCAATAACAGCTCTTGAATGAGTTTTCCACTTCTTAAATCATAATAACTAGCACTTTGCACCTCTCTTATAGTGCTTGCTAGTATATAGTAAAATTCTAGTTGAAAATTTGTCATATTTTCTAATTTTTGTTTAAAAAGTTTATCTGTATCACCACTTTTATAGTCAATCACATGTAGTTTATCATCTTTTATATCTATCCTATCTAATTTACCGCAAAT
>JALUXQ010000048.1 GCA_027013265.1 Campylobacteraceae bacterium
CATGGAATATGAGCGATGTTATATACTCTTTATTTTTTTGATACTCTGGTATCGTGTTTTCTCTTGATAAAATTATAAATCTTGTAACATTTCCTTTTAAATCTCCAAAATGCTCTTTTAAAATCTCCAAACCATATAAATTAGCAGCCAATTTTGAAGCGATTGAGGCGTATTTTTTGTCACCTTTTATACTTATTTCCTTGGCAGATCCTGCAGTATCAAACTTTGCAACGGCTGTGATATTCAAGTCTATGATATTTCTATAGCACTGGGCGAGAGCTTGAGGGTGCGAACCTACATATTTAATGTCTTCTATTTTACTGTTTTTAATACCAAGCAGACAATGATTTACTGGCTCAAAATGTTCATTTACTATAAATAGGGATGATTTTGGTATCAGTCTATATATCTCTTCCACTCGTCCAGCAGTTGAATTTTCAACTGGAATCATAGCAAAATCTGCTGTTCTGTTTTCCACTAACTTCATGGCATCTTCAAAACTTTCACACGCAATTGAGATAGATTTTGGAAAAGCATTTTTGCAGGCTAGGTGAGAGTATGCACCCTCAACACCTTGGTATGCTATTATTTTATCATTCATTTTATCATCCTCGTATTAAAATATCATTTTATCATTTTTTATATAAAAACATGGGTAAAATAAATATTAGTTTTATAATTTTTAAGGTATAATTACAACCTTAAAAATGTGCGTTCATAGCTCAGCTGGATAGAGCACTGGTTTGCGGTACCAGCGGTCGGGGATTCGAATTCCTCTGAGCGCACCATTTATATCAACTGCTATAATATATCTTTTTATTATATTTTGAGGTGTAAAATGGACGGAAGCTGCAAGATTTTGTATGAAAACGATTTACATAAGTGTGTGATGTTTAGTTTTGATGATGAGACGCATGAGGACTCTTTTCTTTCAGTAAATCAATACCTTGTAGTTGATAATGGAGTCGGCATTTTACTAGACCCAGGAAGTGATGTCGCATTTGATGAGCTTTATGATGCTGTGAGCGAACACATAAAAATATCAAATATCAAATATATATTTTTATCGCATCAAGACCCAGATGTTTCAGGTTCTATCGCTCGTTGGTCTATCAGTGCAAATGCTAAATTTATCCTAAGTTCATTGTGGGCTAGATTTATGAGCCATTACGGTTTTATGCAGACAGATAGAATGATTTTACTAAACGACAAAGGAGCCACATTAAAATTTGGTAAGAGTAGCCTGCACTTTATTCCCGCACATTTTTTACACTCTCCAGGCAACTTTTCGCTCTATGATGAAACCTCTAAAATACTTTTTTCAGGAGATATTGGTGCAGCTATAGTTGGTGCCCCAAACCAATACAAAATTGTTGATGATTTTCTTAAACATAAAGAGTACCTACAAGGTTTTCATGAGCGCTATATGGGCTCAAACAAAGCTTGTAAAACTTGGGTAAATATAGTCGAAAAGTTAGATATTGATATGATAGCTCCTCAGCATGGATTTCTCTTTGATGGTAAAAATACGGCTCTCTTTTTGGCTTGGCTTAAAGAGCTTAAATGTGGAAGCGATATTTTAGGCACTTTATGAAAAAGATAGATAGTGTAGATAAAAAGTAGTTTTCTTTTTATGATTTATTAGCACTTTGTCCTTAGTCTTAAACTATTATTAAAGATATCTTTGGTATAATCCTATCCTTAATATTCTACTATCTGTTGATTTGGATAGTAAATTTTATAAATCTCTCACAGAAAAGGACATACTAATGTATGCAATTATTAAAAATGGTGGGAAGCAGTATAAAGTTCAAGAGGGAGATTTTTTAAATCTCGATAGACTTGACGCTTCGCCAAAAGAGAAAATCGAAGTTACCGAAGTTCTTGCAGTAAATGCAGGTGAACTAAAGGTTGGAACTCCATTTGTGGATGGTGCAAAAGTTGAGTTAGAAGTCATAACTAATGGTAAAGATAAAAAAGTTATTATCTATAAAAAACGAAGAAGAAAAGACTCAAAAGTAAAGCGTGGATTTAGAAGACAATTTACCAAAGTAAAAGTTTTAAGCATTAAAGCTTAATATATAAATTAAAATAAAATAGATAACTAGGAGTGACTAATGGCACACAAGAAAGGTCAAGGTAGTACCCAGAACAATAGAGATTCAGCAGGTCGCAGACTTGGTGTTAAAAAATTTGGTGGTGAATTTGTAAGAGCAGGTAATATAATTATTCGTCAAAGAGGAACAAAAACTCACCCAGGCAACAATGTAGGTATGGGAAATGATCACACTATCTATGCTTTAGTAGATGGACATGTAGAGTTTGGAAGATTTGATAAAGAGAGAAAAAAAGTCTCCGTAGTTCCCGCATAAATATAAAATTATAGGTGGATTTGTATCCACCTTCCTCACAAACAGATGGTGCTTTAAGCGCTGTTTATCCAAAATTGTTCTAAAATACACATACACACATAAAGGTTTACAATGTTCATAGACAATGTAGAAATCACCCTAAGTTCAGGAAAGGGTGGGGAGGGAAGTGTCTCTTTTCGTAGAGAAAAACATGTTATACAAGGCGGTCCAGACGGTGGAGATGGGGGCCGTGGAGGAGATGTTTACTTTAAAGTTGATAAAAATACTCACACACTCTCGCACTTCAGAAGAAAACAGCATCTAAGAGCAAAAAATGGACAACCTGGCATGGGCAGAAAGATGTATGGAAAATCTGGAGAGAGCTTAGAAGTAACAGTGCCTCCAGGAACACAAATCATAGACTATGAAAGCGGTGAAATTTTATATGATTTATTAGAAGATGGAGAAAGAGTTCTATTTCTAGAGGGCGGAAAAGGTGGACTTGGAAATGTACATTTTAAAAGCTCGACTAACCAAAAACCAAACTATGCCCAACCAGGACTTCCTGGTGAGACAAGAGAGGTCAAGCTAGAGTTAAAGCTCATAGCAGATGTTGGGCTTGTGGGTTTTCCAAATGTAGGAAAATCAACACTCATATCTATAGTTTCAAATGCTACTCCGCAAATCGCAAATTATGAATTTACTACTCTAACTCCAAAGTTAGGTGTAGTAGATGTTGGTGATTATAGATCTTTTGTGATGGCAGATATCCCTGGCATCATAGGAGGTGCTAGCGAGGGCAAAGGACTAGGAATTCAATTTTTAAAGCATATTGAAAGAACCAAGTTTTTACTTTACATGTTAGATGTGTCGAGTTACCGTAGTTTGGAAGAACAATATTTAGTGCTTAAAAAAGAGGTAGAAAACTTCTCTTCAAATTTAGCAAAAAGAGAGTTTGCAGTAGCACTAACTAGATGTGACACGCAAGATGCAGAAACCATCAATCAAAAAGTACAAGAAGTTTTGGATTTGGTTGAGTTAGAAAAAAATATAGGTAAAAATAGCCAAAATTATGAATATTTCGTGCAAGATATCTACGAAAGAGATAGAGCCAAACCATTTTTTGTGATACCCATCTCTTCAATAGCAAAGATAAATATAGATAAACTAAACTATGCGCTAGCAGATGTAGTGTGTGAAAAAAAATAAAGATAGAAAATAAGTAAATTTCTAGGCGACAGTCTTA
>JALUXQ010000049.1 GCA_027013265.1 Campylobacteraceae bacterium
TGCTTAGTTTTTCTTTTGTGCTAGCTACCAATAAGGCTTCTAGGGTTTTACTTAAAACTCCTTTTGCTTCGCGGTGGCACAAGGGGCAAAATGCTTTATCTTTTGGCTGAGGCGTGCAACAATCGTATCCGTTGCTTTGTGGTTTTTGCACGATACAACAATCATCTTTTTCCATAATTTATCCTTTTACTATTTTATTAATACATAATATTAGCATATTCTAATATACTTGTCAAGTAAGAGTAGCTGATATTATAATGTGAAACCATAATATAAGAAATTAAAATATTTGGTGAAATTTTGGGCATAAAAAAAGCGTTCGAGGTGGGCATCTCGAACGCTTTTTTTAAAAACATATTCGTTTAAAAGGAGGGTTGCGTCTTGGTAATGAAAGTATAGGAGTTTATATTAAATAATTTCCAACACACTTCAAACATAAAGTAAATGAACATCTAAATATGATATAATTGACACAAATTTTGAAGGATTTATCATAGAACTGGAAAAACAACAGATTGGAAAGCAGTTTAGTACTTTTTGCAAGATAAACAAGCCAAAAAATATGGAAATTGCTATTGAGAGTTTTGCAGTTTTTGGAGGACTTGGAATCAAGCTGGATTTGGATACTCCGCTGGGTGATTTGATACAAGAGCATATCTTGGATAGATATAAATATCTACGAAATGACATAAGCTCTTACATATCAAAAGATGATCTGTTTCCTTTTATATTAAACGGTGCTGCTACTGGGGATCGTCGCACTAACTCTACTTTTAAAAGAGCTAGAGTTGCCTATAATGATGGCATGGACTGCATAGAAGATTTACTCGATATTGGTGTCATAAAACTCGAATCTTCATTTACAAACAATAGTGCATCTCAGAGGATTTTATTTACATCACCATTTGTCAGATTTTGGTTTGCTTTTATATCTCCACTATTTAGAGGTATAAAAGATGGGAATTATCAGGAGTTTTATACTGCATTTAAAAATCGACAGATGGAGTTTACACAACTTATATTTGAGCAACTCTGTTTTGAGTATGTTAAGCTATATTTTAAAGATGAGCAAATATACAATATAGGTCGATACTGGGATGACAAAACAGAGATAAACCTACTAGCTAAGACAAAAGATGGCAAGATTATCGCTGGGGCTTGCAGATATACAAATTCAAAAATCAAAAAGAGTGAACTTTCAAAACTAAAAGAGGATTGTCAAAAGGCAGGAATCAAGCCAGATTTTTTGATGTTTTTTGCAAAAAAAGGATATACAAGTGAACTAAAATCCTTAAAGAATGATACTCTCAAACTCTTCACATGTAGAAATCTAAAAGTGCTAGCAGAAAACAATCATAGATAGGCATAACTTTAGTAGTAAGCATCGTCCACTTCAACGATGGTGAAACAAACATACTAGAGGGATTTTTAAATTTTATACTTTTTGTAGTCTTTTTCTTTTTGATATTTGTAGAGTAAAATTTGGGCATAAAAAAAGCGTTCGAGGTGGGCATCTCGAACGCTGATTTTAAAAAATATATTCGTTTTCTAAAAAGGAGGGTTGCGTCTTGGTAATGAAAGTATATGATTATATTTTAAATAAAAAGTAAATAGGACTTTTTTTATCTGATTAGACTAGAGAGATTTCCAAAAATCATATGCCTCTTTTAGCTCATTTTCTGTGAAAATCTTTATAGCGTGAGCTTTTAGAAGTTTGGCAGTTATGCCAGAATCTTTTATAAGTGTTTTGCTAAAACTTCCATCATAAATCTTATCTTTTCCACATGATGGACTTCTGCTCTTCATTATCGCCATTTTTATGCCGTTTTGTTTGGCTCTCTTTAGGGTTTTAACTGCTCCTTGGTTAAACTCGTCTGTTTTGTCGTCACCCTCTTTGTTTATGGCTCTTGTGTTTTGAATCTCAACTGGAACTCTTGGAGTTGACAAACCACCTTCTACTTCTGGACATACAGATACAATGAGATTTGATTTTTGGAGTTTTTGTATAAACTTCTCTTCTAGTATAGAGTTATTTCCTCCATCATATTTGACATTTTCACCGAGAAGACAGGAGCTTATAAGGACTTTGTTCATGGGAGTTGAGGGGGATAAACCCCTCTTTTGTTTTTGATTGTTATCTTTTAGAGAACTGTGGACTTCTTCTCGCTTTTCTTCTACCAAATTTCTTTCTTTCAACGATTCTAGAATCCCTTGTAAGCAATCCATATGGTTTAAGAATAGCTCTAAAGTCAGCGTCCATCTCAGCCAATACTTTTGATATACCATGACGCAATGCATCTGCTTGAGCTGAATATCCACCACCAAAAGTTGTAGCTTTTATATCTAAGCTTTCAAGCTGTTTAGTGAGTTCAAGTGGCTGGCGAACTCTTTTTTTGATAGTCTCTAAACCACCAAGCCAAGCTTCAAAATCTATACCATTTACTATGATACTACCACTACCTGGTGCTACCCAAACCTTAGCTATCGCTGTTTTTCTTTTTCCAGTTGCATACATTTTTGCCATCTATTTACCCTCTACTTTGCTTATTTGCGCTGTGTGAGGATGCTCACTTCCAGCATATACTTTTAGTTTTTTTATCATATTTTTAGCTAGGTTTGTTTTTGGTAACATTCCTCTTACAGCCAATCTATATAGTTTTGCAGGATTGTTTTTTAGTAAATCTTCAAGCTTATCACTCTTAACACCACCAAAATACCCTGTGTGTCTATGGTAAAGTTTTGTGCCTAATTTATTTCCACTAAACTCTACTTTTTCTGCGTTGATGATGACTACAAAGTCACCACAATCAACATTTGGAGTAAAATAAGGCTTATGCTTACCTCTTAAAAGTGTTGCTACTTCAGTCAAAACTCTACCGAATTTTTTACCAGCAGCATCCACAACGATCCAATCTCTTTTTACTTCACTAAGCTTAATAGCTCTTGTAGCCTTCATTTTGAAACCTTTATATCTGTTTTTGAAAGGCAAATTGTAGTGGAATAATCCTTATGTCTAGCTGAATTTCAGCAAAATATAAGGATTATTTACGAAAAGCGCTTTATTGGGGCTAATTTGTCTTAAATTCTGAAAGTTTATCATTTAACGATGCTGCCATCTTACTCATGTGTTCAGTAGCACTCGCTATCTCTTCTATACTTCTTGCATTTTTGGTAGAAATTTCATTTATAGTAGAGATTTGCTCTACTATCTCATCTACATCTCTTTGAGTGGCTTCATAACCCTTTTCAACTATATCTGATGTTTTTGTGGCCGCTGTGTTTATAACCTCTGCCATCTCATTGATATTTTGTTCCACCTCTGTTGTAGTACCACTTAACTGCTCAACTCTTTTAGAGTTTCTATTCATCTCTTCACTGCTCTCCATGATGGATTGGACTATCACATTTATGGTGGCATTTATCTCTACGAGGGATTTTTGAGTGCGTTCAGCCAATTTTCTTACTTCATCAGCAACTACTGCAAATCCTCTTCCATGCTCCCCTGCACGAGCTGCTTCTATGGCTGCATTAAGGGCAAGTAGGTTTGTTTGGTCTGCTATATC
>JALUXQ010000050.1 GCA_027013265.1 Campylobacteraceae bacterium
GTATTCATGATTTATTTAAAAACAATATGTTTAACCATGACTACTGCCTAGATGATACAATTACTCTTGAGGAAAAAGAATGTCCAGTAAAATAAAAGTTTGCCGCAAAAACCAAACCAATAAACCAAAATATCTCTACAAGGAATAATCTTTGGCTAATATAAAACTATTTCTTCTATTTTCAATAGCTATGCTAATCTTAATTTTTCCAATCCCCCATACTATATCAATAAGATATATATCGGCTTTGTTAATTTTATTACCATTATTGTTTATGTTTAAAACTTTAAAACTTTACAAACTCAACAGAGAGATTAAATATATATTTGCATTGATAGTTATATTAACACTTTGGATATATTTTGTTGCTTTTTTTATATCGGATGAAACTAGCTGGAGCTTAAGTGAAATCAAAAGTCAATGGCTCACACCAATGCTCTACTTTTTTACTTTTTTAATGCTAGGCATATACTCAACTACTGTGGATAAAACTTTTCAAAAAAATGTATATGCTATCATTTTTCTCATGTTTTTTGTACACATTGCCTATATAGATTTATATGCCTTAAAATCTTATGCAATAAATAAAGTCATAATATCTCGATTTGAAGGTCTTACGGAAGGACCAGACAAATCAAACTATCTAACAAATATACTTTTATCATTTATAATGACGGAAATAATTTATAGATTAAGAATCAGAAAAAACTTCTTAAATATAAATAATTTTACTCTTGCTATACTGTTTATATTGACTATTCTTAGTTCTGTTTTTGAAGGAATGAGAAATGGTGTAATTGCCATTATATTTTTAGGTATCACCAGTACTATTTTTTCACTATATAACAACAAATACTTTACAAAAAAATTCAAAATGATTACCACTCTCTTTATAGTTATTATTATAACAATACCCGCTATTTATAATTTTAAAAATGACAAAAGGTGGGATACTCTCATGCAAACAATACCAATTGCACTCGATACAAAAAATAATAGAAATTGGATAGATTCAAAAGAGTCTCTGCCTAAATTGAACAATGGAACAACTGTTAGTGACTCAAACTATAAAAGAATTGCATGGTTTTATGAAGGCTTAAAGCTCATAATAGAACATCCTTTAGGCATGGGTTTTGGAAGAAATGCATTTGGCCATGGAATTAAAAAGAAGTATCACCTTCAAAAACAAACAGGGCATTCTCATAGCGGACTTATAGATCTAGGGGTTGGTATAGGCATAGTAGGTGTACTACTGTGGAGCATGTTTTGTTTATATATTATATATATGTCATATAAATATATAATGCTATACAATAGCTACTTTGCTATAATAGTCTTTTTTAATATCACTGGATTTTATAGCCGGTTTTTAGTCGATAGCAATATGAGAGATCATATGTTTCAAACATTTTTGGTTATCCTCGGAATATCCTTAATTTACATGTTTAAAGATAAAGAAGATTATGAAAAAAATAAACTTCATACGGGCAAATAAAACAAAATTTGGAGGAGCCGAAAACTATCTTAAACGGCTTTCCAAAGAGTTAGATAGACAAAACATTACGCATGAAGTGGTTAATTCAACAGCTCCTGGCTTTTTATCTAGTTGGATAAAAGCTTTATGGTTTAATCTTCAAGTTTGTCTCAGTAAAAAAAATAGTTTTTATTTTTCGCTAGATAGAATTACATGTAGCGATATTTACCGTGCTGGGGATGGCGTCCACAAAGAGTTTTTAAAGACTAAAAAAAGAAAACTAAACCCTCTTAATATGGTTTATCTTTTTTTAGAAAAAAGATGTTTTAAAAATAGTAAAAAAATTATAGCAAACTCCAATATGGTGAAAAATCAGATAATCGACTCTTATAAAATTCAAAAAGAAAAAATAGTGGTTATCTATAATGGGATAGAGATAAAGCCACTTAAGCCAATTGTGGATATAAAAAAAGAGTTTAATTTGCAAGATGAAAAAATTATTCTTTATATAGGAAGCGGATTTGAAAGAAAAGGAGTTAAAGAAGCCATAGAGATAGTCTCTTTATTAAAAACAAAAGCAAAACTTATTATTATAGGCAAAGAAAAAAAGATGGGATACTATCAAAACCTAGCAGACTCTTTACATGTCGATGCTATCTTTACGGGCACAAGAAATGATGTAGATAAATTTTATTCAATATCGGATATTTTTTTATTTCCCACCCATTATGAGCCTTTTTCAAATGTAATCCTAGAAGCCATGAACTTTAAAAATGCCGTTTTTACGACGAAGCAAAATGGTGCTCACGAAATTCTAAATAAAGAGTACATATTGGATACCCCTAAAGATTATAGGATTGCAAAAAAAATAGATGAACTACTAAGTAACCCACAAAAATTAGAAACTATCAAAGAACAAAACTTACAAATTGTGCAAAACTTTACCATAGAAAAAAATGCAAAAGAGACTATGAGGGTGATATATGAATATCTTCATTGAACTCCCCACTTGGCTAGGGGATACGATCATGGCTACTCCCACCATAGAAGAGATTATCAAAAAATATCCTCAATCCAAGATTACTTTTTTTGGCTCTTTTGTTTCAACTGAAGCTATGAAATCTCATCCAAACTCTTCAGAAGTGATACTTGATGAGAGCAAAAAATCTACTTCAAGACTTCTATGGCTTCATGCAATGGTAAAGCAACTTTACTCTTTTGATACAGCTATCAGCTTCAGGAGCTCTTTTAATTCAAAATTTTTGTTATGGTTTTTAAAGGCACAGAAGAAAATTCAATATAAAAAAAATAAATATACAGGACACCAAGTAGAAAAATATGCGAAATCTCTACATGTGAAGCCAATAGATCTAAAACTATATCAAAAACCTTATACATTTACTCGTCCAACTATTGGCATAAACCCAGGGGCAACCTACGGAAGCGCAAAAAGATGGTATCCAAAAGAGTTTGCAAAAGTTGCAAATCACTTTTCAAAGACTCATGATATAGTCATATTTGGAGGACCAGATGAGATAAAAATAGCAAATGAAGTAGAAAATCTAATAGAAACCAAAGTAACAAATCTTGCTGGAAAAACAGACATAACCACACTCATAGAAAAAGTAGCAGGGCTTAGTCTGTTTATCACAAACGACAGTGGTCCCATGCATATAGCAGCTGCTTACAAGGTGCCAACCGTTGCTCTTTTTGGACCAACAAAACACGATGAAACTTCACAATGGAACAACCCAAATGGATATATAATTTCTCATGATTTAGAGTGCGCACCGTGTATGGAAAGAAACTGCCCTCTCAAACATCACGAATGTATGAAGAGCATAAAAGCCGATGAAGTCATCACTCTTTTAGAGCATCATCTATCGCTTGACAAATGATATGCCCTATCATGATGTGCATCTCTTGAATACGAGGCGTATCATCACTTGGGACAACTAAATTTACATCACAAAATTCATTCATAGCTCCTCCATCACAACCACTAAAACCTATCGTTTTGCATCCCATATTTCGCCCCAAACTAAGAGCTCTTAAGACATTTTTGCTGTTTCCACTT
>JALUXQ010000051.1 GCA_027013265.1 Campylobacteraceae bacterium
TACGGTATTAATAAAGCTATATTTAATAAAGCTGATATTAAGTACTTGAAGGCTCTAAGAAAAGGTATGTGGGATGTTGTACATGTAGCTCATGGTACTGCTAAAAATTATGTAAACACAAAAGTATCCTTAGCAGCAAAAACAGGAACAGCCCAAGTTGTAGGAATTCCGCAAAGCGAAAAAAAGAGGATGAAAGAGTACGAACTAGAGTATTTTAAAAGATCACATGCTTGGCTTACTACTTATGGACCATACAAAAATCCTCAGTATGTAGTTACTGCCATAGTTGAACACGGGGGACATGGAGGCTCAGCTGCAGGTGGTATTATATCCAAAATATATGATAAACTAGTGGAGTTAAAATATATTAAAGGTGCTCTAAACTGAGTGTGCGATAAATAGTACTATTATGCTAAGCAGTATGATACCTGCTGATTTATTGTATAGTTTTGTTGCACTTATATAGACTAAAATTATCGATGATGCGAAGAGCGTTAGAATATCGAAACCATTCTTAAGTAAATCTACATTTAGTGGGTTTACAAGTGCTGAAGTGCCAAGAACTACGGCAAAATTTGCAACATTGCTTCCTATTATATTGCCTATTGCCATATCAGCATCACCTTTTTTAACAGCCATTATACTAACCGCCAACTCTGGTAAACTTGTCCCAAAAGCTATCAAAATAAGAGCTATAACCCACTGACTGACGCCAAGACTTTTAGCGATATCCGAAGCACTCTGTATAGTAAAATCAGCTCCAGCTAAAACAAAAATGAAGCCAACAATCAACAGCACGATAGTTTTGCCCCAAGTAAATTTTTCTTTTAAAATCTCTTCGTCTATCTCTGCCTCTATCACTTTGGAATCTTTTGCTAAAAAAAGAAGATATGCCAACATCAACAGTATAAATACAAAACCATCAAACCTGCTGATAGCCCCATCATACGAAACCAAGAGAAATAGAACAGGAGGGATGATTATCCAAGCACTGTCTTGTTTGAAAATATTTCGATTCGGTTTTATCTTTGTTGCAAGTAAAAATATCACACCTAACACCAAAGAGGTATTAAAGATTACACTTCCAACAACATTTGCGACAGCCATATCTGCTTTATCTTGAAAACTAGCCGTCACCGAAGCTGCCATCTCAGGCAAACTTGTTCCAAGCGCTATCAGAGTAGCACCTATAACAAATGGGGATATATCAAAATGAATCGCGATTTTTTCTGACTCTACTATTATATGATTTGCGCCATACACCAGTGCTGCCATAGAAACTATAAAAATTACATAATCTATCAAATCTGTGTCCTTACTATCAAACTTTGTGGCAAATCAAATTTTTTGATTATCTCTTCCTCTTTTTCTCTCATCTCTCCAGAGTCATTTTCATGGTCATACCCCAACAGATGCAACAATCCATGTATAAACAAAAGTGCAACTTCTTGCTCTACACTATGCCCTAAGTTTTTAGAAACCACAAGTGCTCTATCTATATTTATAACAATACTACCAAGAGGTGCAAAATCACACTCAACAAGAGGAAAACTAAGAACATCTGTACTTTTATCTATCTCTCTTTGTTCAAGATTTAACCTCTTCATCTCCTCATCATCTACTATCAATAGTTCTATATCTTTGTCGCACAGTGATTTTGACAGATTTTCTAATAAAACTTTATCAACCAAACTATCAAAATCACACTCTAAAAGAAGCATCAAAAAAGGCTCGCTTGTTTTGATGCTTGAGGCAAAAAGAGCTCTTTATATAGTGATTTGTCTCCCAAAATAAGAGCATATCTAAAATTTTGTCTTAGTGTATCAATCAAGTCGATATTATTTACAAATGAAATGAAATTATCAAAGCTTATATACTTTGAGTATTTTTTTGGTATGCAAACTAAAAGTTCATTAGTAAATTTTTGTAAATACTTTATCTCTAAATCAATCAAATCGATATCTCTTTCAAATACAAGCACTTTAGAGCTTTGTCCAAACTCCCTTTTTTGTAGTTTAAAATCTACAAATTTTGGAGAAAAATGTTTTTTTAAAGATATATTCTTTAAACTATATTCTATATGATTTGAAGATAAAAAAGAGATAACACTACAAACTTTTTTAACAAATATATTTGGTATTGCAATATCTTGGTAATAGACACTATCAAATACAAAAGATGAAAAAAATGGACTATTTGACATAAAAATATTGATACCATTACATACTTTCAGAGCCGCACTTGATGGATCAATACTAAAAGCGAGCCTCTCATCACTGCATGTAAAATTACAATTTTCACCTGATTGTTTTATAGTTATAAGTGTTTTATAGACATTTGATGACAATTTTATAAATTCTGAATTCTTTGCAATACTGTGCAGTATCTCCTGTTCCACATCACCTAAAAAGAGAATTTTTCCATTTTTTTTGCTGAACTCATACCTTGCTAATTTAACAGCACAAAGCCTAAGAGAATCTACCTCTATCCAAGCAATCTCATTATCTATAATTTGTGAAATATTCTCCGAAATTATCACATAAGCACCATTTTCATATGCTACTGCTTGATTTTGCAGAGAGTTTTTTATATCTATAAAAAGGTCTCCTCTTTGCACCTTCAAAGGATCTATTTTTATAGACTCTATGTGCCCGACGGAAGGGATATTTTGCAACATCCCATCAGTGACTTGGAGAAGGTTATCGATTCTCATCCAACCGAAGAACCACTCTGTTTTTTATTCTCAGGTCTCATAAGAGCAAGTCCATTTTCATCTTTGGCTGCCAAAAGCATTCCTTCACTTTTGAGTCCCATGATTTTTGCTGGTTTTAGATTTGCCACAACACATATTTGTGTATCTATCAACTCTTCAGGCTTATAAAACTCTTTGATACCAGCGACTATCTGTCTAGGTTTCTCTTCGCCTAAATCAACTTGGAGTTTCAGAAGTTTTTTACTTTTTGGAACCTCTTGCGCTTCTAAAATAGTTCCGATTTTGAGTTTTGTTTCAAAAAAACTATCTATAGAGATGAGTGAATCTTCCTCTTTCTCTTTTGGTTTTGTTGTCTCCACTTTTGGAGATGGTGTAACTAAGAGCTCAGCCTCCACTTTTGGAAAAAGTGGAGGAACTTTTTGTATCTTGAACTCTTTTAATAACTCATTACTCTCTATAAAATCCGTATAAGTTTTATTACAAATTTCAAAACCAAGCGCATTGGCTATTTTATTAGTAGTTTTAGGCATAACAGGGTGTAGCAAAACAGAGACTCTAGCCAATATGTTTGCTACACATGCAACAGTAGCAAACGCAAAATCCTCTTGCGCATTTTTCATCTTAACCCAAGGTTCATATATAGTGATAGATTGGTTTGCTACAGTTAGTGCCTTCCATAGCTCTTCTAGATATCTGTTTGTCTGAAGTTCGTTTAGATTTGTTTCTGCTAAGCTCAGATGCTCATTCACAGCCATTATCTCTTTTTCATGGAACTTTAAAACATCTCTTGAAGTTATCTGAAAATCACTATATTTTCCACTCATGCCAATGATTCTA
>JALUXQ010000052.1 GCA_027013265.1 Campylobacteraceae bacterium
CATGCCAAACCTCTTCGGCAATGGAAAAATTATTGATGTTTGAATTCAAACAATATCCCATCTATACCATTTTTGGCACAAAATTCTATATCTTCTTCATCTTCTGAAACTAGAAGAATCTTTGCATCGTACATGTATTCATTTGCAATTTTTTGTGCTGTTTGCGAAAATTTATGGTTGACCAGAAGGTAGGATGCTTTTGAAGCTGATGAGAGGACAAGTTCCTTTATAGAGTTTACTCTGACACCAAATGGAAGATTTTGTTCTTTTGCGTATCTGATAATCTCTTTGTCAAAATCACTCAAAATTATAGAGTTTGGTGTTGTGTTTTTTATCTCATTGATGGTTTTAACAGTACAAAACTCTCTATTTTTGATAAAATCATGACCAAATATCTCCATTATTTTAGTCCTGCACACTCTTTGGAGCAGAAAAATTTTCCATCTTTTATGATGGCTTCGGTTTCACTTATGAAAACTGAGCATTTTGCACACTCTATCATCGTGTCGCCATCTACCTTTTTCTTTTTTTCTTTTCTCTTTGGTTGCTCCACTTTTCCTCTGCTTGCCTTAAAAAAGAGTGTATAGACTATAAAAACGACTATTCCAAAAACCAATAACTTAAATATCATATCTCTATATCCTTTAAAAATAGATAGCTTCGATTGCCTCTTTTGTGGATTTGATAACTCTTCAGATTTCTAATCTCTTCCTCCACACTAGAGCCTTTGTAGAAGAGTAGAGTCGTATCTTTTGATATAAAACCATCACATATATTGATAAGTAAATCAGTCTTAGTAACTGCTCTAGAACAGATCAAATCCACGCTAAATGCTTCAACTTCCTCAACTCTTTGTGAAATTATATCAATATTTTTCAATTTTAGAGAACTTTTCGCCAAATGCAAGAAAGAACTCTTCTTTTTTATAGGCTCAAACAGAGTAAAGTGTACGCTAGGCAGATACATCCCTAAGAGCAATCCGGGAAATCCTGCTCCACTACCTACATCTATGGCACTACTAATTTTTTTATCCATAAAACGGACAGGGTAGATACTATCTTGTATATTTGCTTCTATTTGTTTTTTGTTTTTTGCACCTGTTATGTTGTGAATTTTATTGTATTTTAGAATCAACTCAGTAAAAATCTCACAATTTTGAGAGAAGTTTTTTGGCTCTTTATAGATAGTTATTTTATCGCTCACATACCCACCTTTATCTTGGACATCACAGATGTTTTAAATTTATCGATTTGCTCCACGGTCGCTTGCACAGAGACTTTTACTTCTAAAGTTTTAAACTCTTTTTCTACCTTTGTTATGCCTAGAAGCTGAAGATTGTACTCTGCTTTACCCAAGTCGCTGTAACTACAAGAGAAAGAAAAATCCTCCTGTTTTTCATATTTTATCAGTTTGCACTCGTCAAAAGCTAGATTGACTGCATCACTATAAGCTCTTACTAGCCCACCAGTCCCAAGCTTTATACCTCCAAAATACCTCACTACTACAACTGCTACATTGATGAGGTTATGACCTTGGAGTACATGCAAGATAGGTTTCCCAGCTGTTCCTCTTGGCTCTTTATCATCACTACTTCCCTCTACGATTTGTTCAAGTTCGTTTAGATAGCGAAAAGCCGTAACAAGATGGCGAGCTTTGGGATGCTCCTCTTTTAGAGTGGCTAGCAACTCGCTAAAGTTGTTATAGGGAGATATAAAGGCTATAAATTTTGATTTTTTCTCTTCAAGAGTAGCACTATAGGTTTTATCACATGTCAGCATATTCAAAGCAGGTGCCCCATCTCCTCTTTTTTTGTTTTTAGGTACCCTTTGTTGTATTTGTTTGGTTTTGTGATTATAGGAATCCGCTCTGTTATCTCTATGTGTTTGAGACCTTGGAGTTTTTTTGGATTGTTTGTCAGCAGTTTTATGGAGTCTATCTTGAAGTGGTGCAGTATAATTTCGACCATCTCATAATTTCTTTCATCCGCTTCAAAGCCAAGTTGATGGTTTGCCTCTACTGTGTCATACCCTGCGTCTTGCAAGGCATAAGCATTTACTTTGTTTAGAAGTCCTATATCTCTGCCTTCTTGTCTTAGATATATGATTATTCCACCTTTTTCACCTATAGTTTTTAGTGCAAATTGCAGTTGATCGCCACAGTCACACTTCAGGCTTCCTATGGTGTCACCTGTCAAGCATTCGCTGTGGATTCTGACTATCGGGGTTTTTTCTAAAGGTTCGTTAAATATCACTAAATGCTCTTTTACCCCTTCTCTAAATGATTGTATTTTAAAGTTCCCATATTTTGTCGGAAGATTTGCTACATTTGATATATTGATTCGCATCTGCTTGTTTACCTTCATGTTAAGGATATTATGGTAAAATTATACTTTATTACTTGGTGGAGTAATAATAGTTTAAAGCACATTTTAGCGAATAGAAGGAAAAAGAATGTTTAAAAGATTTAGAAGATTGAGAATTAATAGAAATTTAAGAGATTTGGTGCAAGAGACAAAATTAAGCAAAGATGACTTTATATATCCTCTATTTGTTAAAAGCGGAACAGGTCTGAAAAAAGAGATAGGCTCCATGCCAGGCGTTTTTCAGATGAGTATAGACGAGATAGTAAAAGAGTGTCAGGTTTTGAAAGATTTGGGTTTGAACTCTATCATACTTTTTGGTATACCAGATGTAAAAGACAGCATAGGAAGCGACGCGCTTTGTGAGCATGGGATAGTTGCTAGTGCTATCAAGGCTGTGAAAAAAGAGCATCCAGATATGTTTGTAGTTAGTGATTTATGTTTTTGTGAGTTTACAGACCATGGGCATTGCGGGATACTCGATATGGAGCATGAAACAGTTGATAATGACGCTACTTTGGAGATTTTGGGAAAACAAGCAATTGTGCATGCAAAAGCAGGGGTGGACATGATAGCACCAAGTGGCATGATGGATGGCATGATAACTGCTATAAGAGAGGCACTCGATGGTGAAGGCTTTATAAATCTTCCTATCATGAGCTACTCTACAAAATTTGCTAGTGCCTACTATGGGCCATTTCGTGATGTAGCAGAGTCGGCTCCTAGTTTTGGAGATAGAAGAAGTTATCAAATGAATCCAGCAAACAGAAGAGAGGCGATAGCAGAGTCTGTTGAAGATGAGCTAGAGGGTGCCGATATACTTATGGTAAAACCAGCCCTTGCATATATGGATATCATAAGAGATGTACGAAATGAGACTACGACTCCACTAGCAGTATATAATGTAAGTGGCGAATACTCAATGCTCAAAAATGCAGGAAATGCAGGTTTGATAGATTATGACAGAGTGATGATGGAGACAATGCTTGGTTTTAAGCGAGCAGGAGCAGACATCATCATAAGCTACCACGCAAAAGAGGTGGCAGCTATATTGGACAAAGGATAAGATGTGCGACATTTTTTATCACTGTATGATTTTACAAAAGAGGAAATTTTAGAGATTATTGATTTGGGCAAAAAAATCAAAGAAGAGGCTAAAGTTAAAAACTATATACCGTATTTGCAAGGACAATCTCTTGGGATGTTGTTTGAAAAAAGTAGTACGAGAACTAGAATAAGCTTTGAAGTAGGGATTCATCAACTTGGCGGTCAAGGACTGTTTCTCTCTTCAAATGATTTGCAATTAGGCAGGGGAGAGCCCATGAAAGACTCTGCTAGGGTGATAAGTCGCATGGTTGACATGGTGATGATTAGGACATATTCACAAAGTGTGCTAGATGAGTTTGCAGCATACTCAAAAGTACCTATCATCAATGGCTTGACAGATAAATACCACCCTGTTCAGCTTTTGGCTGATTATCTAACTATGGTTGAAAATGGTAAAGATAAAAATCCGATAGTTGCATATGTTGGAGATGGAAATAACATGACTCACTCTTGGATGATGCTAGCTAGCAAGCTTGGATTTGAGCTTAGAGTTGCTACTCCAAAAGGTTATGAGCCATTGGATGAAATTATCGATGATGCAAAGATGTTATGTGAACAAAGTGGTGGAGTTGTAACATATACAAATGACCCAGCCATCGCCGTAAGAGGTGCAGATGTGGTTACGACCGATACTTGGGTTTCCATGGGTCAAGAAGATGAAAAAGAGAAGAGAGTTGGAGATTTTAAGGGATATATAGTAGACACAGAACTCATGTCAAAAGCCAAAGAAGATGCGATATTTTTGCACTGTTTGCCAGCTTACAGAGGATACGAAGTGAGTGAAGAGGTAATAGAAAAGTATGCAGATATAGTTTTTGATGAAGCTGAAAACAGACTTCATGCCCAAAAAGGTTTAATGGTTTGGTTAGAAAAGAAGAGATAGATATGTTTGATAAAATAGAAGAGATAAAAGAGTATGTCGGCGATGATGGCAAAAAGTATGAAACAGTTATAGAGGTCGAAGATACAGATAATCCAGATATAAAAACTCTAAATCTTAAAAGTGGAAGTTGGAGTGGTAAAGAGCCTTGGTTTGTTATAGATGAAAACCAAAAACTGCACACGATGCTCTCTATAGACTCTATCCATAAACTCATAGAAAATTTTAAGAAACTGCAACAAGACAATTTTGATTTGAAGTTGGAGAAGACTATCTTGCAACATGTTCCTATAGACTATCAAGATGTTTGGGTGGTTGCTATGGATGAGATAAAAAAACTAGCTGATAGACATGGCAACGAAAAGAGCTTAAATGTTGATTTGGAAAAACTCCTAAGAAAGATAAAAAAAGAGCATCCAAACCTCTTCTTAAATTTAAAAGATTTGTTTACAAATCAAATCACAGCATAAAAAAGGACAAATAAGATGATAAATTTCGAAATGTTTTCTAAGTATTCACAGCCAGGACCTAGATATACAAGTTATCCGACGGCTCCAGAGTTTAGTGAGAGTTTTGATGAAAAATCGTATGTGAATATATTAGAAAACCAAGATGCCAAAAGAGGGCTCTCTTTGTATTTTCATCTGCCTTTTTGCAGAAGCGCTTGCTACTTTTGTGGATGTAATGTTGTTTTTACAAGTAAAGAGGATAAAAAAGAGAGGTACATCGGCTATCTCGAAAAAGAGCTTGAGATTTTATCGCAACATCTTGATACTAATAGAGAAGTTATACAGATGCACTTTGGAGGTGGAACTCCTACATTTTTTGATGCCCCACAGCTGGAAAGAATCATAAAATTGATACGAAAGTATTTTAAAAATTTTGCAGGCGATGCTGAGATAAGTTGTGAAATTGATCCTAGATTTTTAACAAAAGAGCAGGTGGATGTACTAGTAGCTGGTGGATTTAATAGAGTCAGTTTTGGCGTGCAGGATTTTAATGATGCTGTGCAAAAAGCGATACATAGGATTCAGCCATTTGAAGTGACCAATAATGCTGTGAAGATGGTAAGAGATGCAGGTATAAAGTCGGTAAATATGGATTTGATTTATGGTTTGCCATACCAAAATCTACAAACTTTTAAAAAGACACTCGAAAAGGCTCTTTTGCTCGATACTGATAGATTTGCAGTTTTTAACTATGCACATGTGCCGTGGATGAAAAAAACGATGCGAAAAATTGATGAAACAACACTTCCTACTCCAAGCGAGAAGCTTGAGATTTTAAAATACACCATAGATTATCTGAACTCCAATGGTCTCAGGATGATTGGAATGGATCATTTTGCAAAGCCAAGTGATGAGCTGTTTTTGGCGATAGATAAGGGTGAACTCCATAGAAATTTTCAAGGATACACCACAAAAGGTGGAGCTGATTTGATAGGAATTGGATTGACTAGCATAGGCGAGGGTGTGAAGCATTATGTGCAAAACTTTAAGGATATGAGCTCATATGAAAATGCGATAGACCATGGTAGACTCCCTGTGCACAGAGGCCTTAGTCTAAGTGATGATGATGTGCTAAGAAAAGCTGTGATTATGGAGCTTATGAGTAACTTCAAGCTTGATATCGCAAGGGTAGAAAGAGAATTTGGAGTTGATTTTTTTGACTATTTTGAAGATGCCATAGAGGAGCTATCTTCGTTTGTAAACGAAGGACTTGTTCACATAGATAAAGTAGATAAAAAAATCAGCGTAAATACAACAGGAACACTACTCATAAGAAATATTTCTATGCCTTTTGACGCATATCTAAAAAAGATACCGCAGAGCAAGAGAAGATTTTCAAAGACTGTTTAGATGTTTGATTTTAGTGCATCAAGCGATGAATGTATAAAATGTGGAAAGTGCATACCGACTTGCACTATTCATAGTGTAAACAGGGATGAAGTGACCTCTCCAAGGGGTTTTTTAGATCTTTTAGGAGCTTATCAAAATGGTAATTTAGAACTAGACAAGAGTGCTAAAGATATCTTTGAGAGCTGTTTTTTATGCACAAATTGTGTAGATATCTGCCCAAATGACTTGCCAGTAGATATGGTGATAGAGCAAGTAAGGGATGATATACGAAAAAAGTATGGTTTAGCTTGGTACAAAAAGCTCTTCTTTTGGCTTTTAAGACACAGAAGAGTGATGGATTTATTGGCAAAATTAGGCTATGTTTTTCAGACATGTGGTTTTAAGATTCACGAACAACAGAGTTCAATGGAACCAAGATTTTCACTGCCAATCATAAAAAAAGACAGACTACTCCCTAGTGCGAAATCAAAAAGTTTTCTAAATTCACACCCTGATGTTATAAAAAATGGCGGAAAAGGGAAAGTGGGTATATTTATAGGGTGCTTGGCAAACTATACATATACAGATATAGGAAAAGCACTGCTAGAGATATTAGAAGTTTTGCAGATTGATGCCTATCTTATCAAACAACAGCTTTGCTGTGGTGCGCCTGCGTATTTTACAGGAGATTTTGATACTGTGGATTATCTAGCAAAACACAATATAGAGTATATGGAGAGCTTTATGGATGAGCTTGATGCGGTTATCATCCCTGAGGCAACTTGTAGTGCTATGGTAAAAGTTGATTATGCTCACTTCTTTCACGATTCCAAGGAGTGGAAGAGTAGGGCCCAAAGGTTGGCACCAAAAATCTATATGGCGACTGAATATCTTGAAAAATGCACAAATTTAAAAGAGATTTTAGCCTCTAAAAAACATAAAATGGACAAGCTTGTTACATATCATGACCCTTGCCATGCAAGAAAAATGCAAGGCATCTACAAAGAGCCAAGAGAGCTTATAAGTCAAAACTATATGATAAAAGAGATGAGTGATTCAAATCGTTGTTGTGGTTTTGGAGGAGTGACGATTCAAACTGAAAAGTATCACTTGGCAAAGGCCGCTGGCATGCCAAAGGCTGCTATGATCAAAGAGAGTAGAGCCGATATAGTCAGTGCAGAGTGCAGCGCTTGCAGAATGCAGATAACAAATTCACTTTTTCAAGACAATGCACAAGATATAATCTTTAAAAATCCGATAGAGTTGATTGCACATGCACTAAAAGAGAAAAAAGAATAACCATTTATATTTGCATGTTACAATACTGCCAATTTAAACAAAAGAGAGTATTATGAACAGTTGGCAAAATATTTACGAAAATTTTAATCCCATAGCCTTTTCGCTAGGGAGCATCAGTGTGCATTGGTATGGGATAATGTATGTTTTAGCACTTCTTGGTGCACTTTTTTTGGCGAAATATTTTGCTAAGAAAGACAAGCTTGGTATCAGCGATAAAGAGCTAGATAGTTATTTTATCTGGGTTGAAATCGGCGTGATACTTGGTGCAAGGCTAGGGTATATCCTATTTTATGATCCTCATACCTCTTACTATCTAAGCAGACCTTGGCAGATATTTAACCCTTTTATGGATGGCAAATTTGTGGGAATTAGCGGCATGAGCTATCATGGTGCTATCGTTGGATTTTTGATAGGAACTTGGTTGTTTAGTAAAAGGTATGATGTAAATATCTACAAATTGTTAGACTTAGTGGCTCTTAGTGTTCCTTTGGGTTATGTTTTTGGAAGAGTTGGCAATTTTTTAAATAAAGGCTTAGTAGGACGAGAAACTGATGTCCCTTGGGGAATTTATGTAGATGGGGTTTTTAGACATCCTTCACAATTGTATGAAGCATTTCTAGAGGGTTTGGTGGTTTTTGTGATTCTCTACATGTATAGAGCTAACAAGAGATTTGATGGTGAATTGATTGCACTTTATGGTCTACTCTACTCAATCGCTAGATTTATAGCAGAATTTTATAGACAACCTGATTTTCAGATGGGTTTTATCTTTGATGGTTGGATGACGATGGGGCAGGTATTGTCTATTGTCATGGCTCTTGCATCTGTGCTGTTATATATCTATCTTTCAAAAAGACAAACTAGATAAACTTTTAGGGGCACCCTTAATCCTATATGTAATAAATTTACATAATTACACTTTAATGATAAAAGGTGTAATATTGTGAAAAATTACGAATCGACCAAGTCATAGTCATTGTTATGTTTTGGTTGGTTAGAAAAAGGATTAAGCGTGAGTAACCTTATTGAAGGCTTTTTAGGTAAGTCAGTGGAGGGCAAAAAGAGTAGAATCCCAGCTAAACTTGATTATTGGCAAAGTGCAACTGGACTGTTTCTAGCTCTTTTTATGTGGGGACATATGTTCTTTGTTTCGTCTATTTTAGTAAGCAAAGACTTTATGTATAGTGTCACTAAAATGTTTGAAGGCGTCTCTTTTATAGACGGCGGAAATCCATTTATAGTTTCAGTAGCCGTTGCAATTGTCTTGACCATTATCATAATCCATGCAGTACTTGGCATGAGGAAGTTCCCTGCAAACTATAGGCAATACAGAGCTTTTAGAACACATATGAAGATGATGGAACACGAAGATACAACACTTTGGTTCATTCAGGCATTTACTGGATTTGCAATGTTCTTCTTAGCTTCAGCGCACTTGTTTATCATGTTGACAAAACCTGAAACTATAGGACCATTTGGTTCAGCAGACAGAATGATCACTGACTGGATGTGGCCTATTTATCTATTACTTCTTTTAGCAGTTGAGTTTCATGGAAGTATTGGTTTGTACAGACTTAGTGTTAAATGGGGATGGTTTGAAGGAAGTGATGCAAAAGTCACTAGAGCAAACTTAAAAAAAGTCAAATGGGCTATCACAGCTTTTTTCTTAATTTTAGGACTTACTACACTTGCAGCATATATGAAGATTGGGCTTGAGCACAGAGATCATGCTGGACAGAGATTCCAACCAACAGCTATGATAATACAACATGCAAACAGTATAATTTATTCTAAAAATCAAAATATAGATATGAATACAGAAACTCCGTTTCGTGCTTTAGTCGCGAGGAATTTTTCTGGAATTCACTTCCAGGGAAAGGGGGTATAAAGATGAATGTAGTATATTGTGATGCACTAGTAATTGGTGGAGGATTAGCAGGTTTAAGAGCTGCAGTTGAGGCAAGAAGTAAGGGTTTGAGCACTATAGTTTTAAGCCTTATTCCAGTAAAGAGATCGCACTCAGCAGCTGCACAAGGTGGTATGCAAGCTAGTCTTGGAAATTCAAAGATGGCTAGAGGCGATAATGAGGATATTCACTTTGCAGATACTGTAAAGGGAAGTGACTGGGGATGTGACCAAGAGGTAGCAAGAATGTTTGTAACAACTGCTCCAAAAGCGATTCGTCAGTTAGCAGGCTGGGGAGTTCCTTGGACTAGAATTACAAAAGGTCCTAGAGAAGTTGTAATGAACGCAAAAAGAACTACTATCACTGAAGATGACGAGACACACGGTTATATACAATCTCGTGATTTTGGCGGTACTAAAAAATGGAGAACTTGTTTTACTTCGGATGCTACTGGGCACACTATGCTTTATGCAGTTGCAAATGAAGCAATAAAAAGAGATATAGATATAAGAGACAGAAAAGAGGCAGTTTCTCTGATAGTTGAAAACAGACAGTGTTATGGAGCGATAGTTAGAGATCTTGTAACTGGTGAGCTTGAAGCGTATGTATCAAAAGGTACATTGATAGCAACTGGTGGATATGGAAGAATTTATAAACAAACTACAAATGCTGTTGTTTGTGAAGGAACAGGAGCGGCGATAGTCCTTGAAACTGGTATCGGAGAGTTGGGAAATATGGAAGCAGTTCAATTTCATCCAACTCCAATAGTGCCTTCAGGAATACTATTGACAGAGGGCTGTAGAGGTGATGGCGGAATTTTAAGAGATGTTGATGGACACAGATTTATGCCTGATTATGAACCAGAGAAAAAAGAGTTGGCTAGTCGTGATGTTGTTAGTCGTCGCATGATGGAGCATATCAGAAATGGCAAGGGTGTTCACTCTCCTTATGGTGACCATTTATGGCTTGATATCTCTATTTTGGGTCGTGAGCATATAGAGAAAAACTTAAGAGATGTTCAAGAAATTTGTATGACTTTTAATGGAATTGATCCAGCAGATGAGGGTCCAAAAGGTTGGGCACCAGTTCTGCCGATGCAACACTACTCAATGGGTGGAATAAGAACCAAACCAACGGGTGAATCTTCAACACTAAAGGGAGTATTTAGTTGTGGTGAGGCAGCTTGTTGGGATTTGCATGGTTTCAATAGACTTGGAGGTAACTCAGTTAGTGAAACTGTGGTATCTGGTATGATTGTTGGTGATTATTTTGCACAACATTGCCTTGATACTGAGATAGATATCAACACAAAAACTATAGAAAATGCACTTGAAACTGAAGAGAATTATCTAAAATCATTGCTTGAAAAAGATGGAAAAAACAATATCTTTGATATAAAATTAGCGATGAAAGATATCATGTGGGATAAAGTTGCAATCTTCCGTGATGGAAAAAATCTAGCCGAGGCAGTAGATGAACTCGAAGAGTTATATAAAAAGTCTCTTGATGTATCAGTTCAATCAAAAACAATGGCAGGAAACCCTGAGCTAGAAGAGGCTTATAGAGTTCCAAAAATGCTAAAACTTGCTCTTTGTGTTGCAGTTGGTGCAAGGGATAGAACAGAGAGTAGAGGAGCTCACTATAGAGAAGATTATCTCAAGCGTGATGATGCAAATTGGCTAAAAAGAACTTTGACTACTTGGAAAGAGGGAGATACACTTCCTACTGTCACTTATGAAGATTTGGACATCATGAAGATGGAGATGCCACCAGCATTTAGAGGTTATGGTGTCAAAGGCATGATAATTGAAAATGAGTTAAGTGCAAAAAGGCAGGAAGAGGTTGATAAGATAAGAGAGGAGATGGAAGCAGCAGGTAAGGATAGAATCGAGATACAAACTGCTTTGATGGACTTTCCATTGCAACCTTACTATAAAGCAAAAAATGAAAGATTTGGAGAATAAAATGGGACGAATGATAACAATTAAAGCATTGAAATACAATCCAAACTCAAAAGTTTCTAGGGCACATTTTGCTGAGTATCAACTCGAAGAGACTGACGGCATGACACTATTTGTAGCGCTCTCAAAGATAAGAGAAGAGTTAGACCATGATCTATCTTTTGACTTTGTTTGTCGTGCAGGTATTTGTGGAAGTTGCGGTATGATGGTAAATGGCACTCCAAAACTTGCATGTCGAACTTTGACTAGGGACTATGAAAATGGCGTGATTCAACTTATGCCTATGCCAGCATTTAAACTTATAAAAGACCTCTCCGTGAACACAGGAGAGTGGATGGAAGGCATGAGTAAAAGAGTTGAAAGTTGGGTGCATACAAATGAAGTGCCAGATTTTACCAAGCTTGAAAAGCCAATCGATCCTCAAGTAGCTGAAGATACATTTGAGTTAGATCGTTGTGTTGAGTGCGGTATATGTGTAGCAGCATGTGGTACAAAACTGATGAGACCTGATTTTGTAGGGGCTGTTGGATTAAATAGAGTAGCTAGATTTAGAATGGATCCACATGATAACAGAACTGATGAAGATTTTTATGAATTAATCGGTGATGATGATGGTATATTTGGATGTATGAGTCTTCTAGCTTGTGAAGACAACTGTCCAAAACACTTGCCACTTCAAAGTAAAATAGCCTACATGAGAAGAAAGCTAGTAGCTTTAAGATAAACTATACTAGGGAGCAAACTATTTTGCTCCCAAAATCTTTTTACTAGATAATGCATGTGCATGTACTAAATGATATTTTTCTCTTAAAAATTTATAAAATATTATATGTATGGTATAGATAAGCAGGCATTTCAAATTGAAATTCATACTAAAGGGTGATTACAGACAGTCTGATTATGGAAAAGTTATTTTACCATTAACTGCTTTGAAGACGCTTAGATGCTATTATAGAACCTACAAAACAAAATGTAATAGATTTTTTACCAAAGGTTAAAAGCTGATCAGATAAAGCACCCTATATTCTAATAGTAGAGCAATTATTTGAATTTTTCTAAATGTTTTTGAACTCTTTGTTTATCAATATCAAGTTTAGGATTGGACATAATATCAAAGCAAACAAATGTTTTTAAAGGCTCCATTCCTAAAAAATTAAATGCTTTATGAAGTCCAAAAAAGAGCTCATCAACACTCTTTCCCTCAAAAAATTGGCTTCTATCACAAAACGACTCCTCTGGAGCGTTCATCGTTATGGAAAACATATATTTTTTTCCATGAAGTAAACCGCCGCTACCATATTTTCCTCCATCATTGCGCCCATCGTGAGCATACAATTTTCCATGTCCTCCAGACAACCCATAATCCAGATACCTTTTAAAAGCACTAGGAACCCCCATCCAATACTTTGGAAATTGAAATATAATAAAATCAGCCCATAAAAATTTATCAACTTCTTCATCTGGCTTATAGCCTTTTTCTATGATAGTATTTTTGACTTGAAAATCGTTATTTTTTAAATAACTCTCCATAGCTTCGCAAAGAGCAGCATTGTAGCCGCCTTTTGCGATTTCATGGTACTCATGCCCATTTATTATCAAAACATTTTTCATAATCTTACTCCACATCAAATGTATCAAACAAGGTGTTCACTACCAACATCATACTTGCAATCAGAACAAGATTAAAGATTTCTGCATCACTTAATCCTAATGAGTGCAACTCTTCGATATCTTTTCGCTGGATGGACTGCGGTTCATTAATCGAACGCAAAGCAAATTCTAAAAGCATTTGGTTTTTAGATGTCAACTTCGCAACACTAAGATCGTTTGAAACCTCTTTAAGCTCATCTTCGCTCATGCCATACATATTTATAAGCATACCTCCGTTTAAACCTATACAGTATGCACAATGATTTTTTTCAGAAACAATGTAGCGAATCAATGTATACATTTTTTGAGTATCTTCATCATTATCCATTTGTTCTTTGATTGATTCCCATTGAAATTTCAAAGCTTTTGGATTAAGTGCCCAAAGCGATATCCCTTCTGTTACAGCACCAAATGCACTCTCGACTTCTTTGAAAATCTCTTTGACTTCACCTTCAGTTTCTTGCATCGTTGCCACTTTTAATAAACTCATGTTTTTCCTTTTTTATTTTAAACTAGTTAGTATAAAAATACACCTCAATTGACATACTTTCTCTATATGGCGCCGTACTATTTTTAAACTATTTAGTCTAAAAATAGCTATAAAAAAAGTAGCTCAAAAACACACTAAGTGTCTCTTTGAGCTACTTTCTAATCTATCATCTCTTTTAACTGTTGTACTATGCTCTCTATCATCTCATCTGTTGCACCAGCTTGAACTGATAAAACAAGTCCGTTAAGAGTATTCATAAAACGAGTACTTAAATCTTGTGCAAAGAGTGAACTCTTAAGAGTTCCTTTATCTATCGCCTCTTGCAAAGCATCAACAAAGAAATTTTGTATAGTGAGATACTCCTTTTGTATCTGTTTGCTGAGATCTTTATGCCGCCCATAACACTCTTTGCCGGAATTCATCAGCAAACATCCGCTCAGTCGCCCTGTTGTTTTCAACTCATCTAATGTCATTTCAACAAGTCTAAGCATAGTTGCCTTTGAACCTATCTCTTTTTTTAAAGATTGAAGATACTCGAGCCGATTTTTCCTATATAACTCCAAGCATTTGGAAAAAAGCTCTTCTTTGCTGCAAAATAGATGATAAAAGCTACCTTTGCTTATACCCATAGCTTTTAACACATCGTCTAAAGAGCTATTTTCATACCCATTCTTCCAAAAATAATCCATTGCCAAAGCTAATACTTCTTGTTCGTCAAAGGATTTTGGTCTGCCTTTTGTTTTTCTCATAAGTAATTATAGACTAATCGGTTTAAAATGTCAACAATTAAGTTTTGTCTATGAGTTTCTTGATGTTTATTTACTATTATCTAGTCCTAACACATATCCATGCCCCTTAATAGTTCTAATGTCTACACCTGGAATCTTTTTTCTGAGTCTAAAAAGTAATTGGCGACGATTTTTATCATCGACAATTTTTTCATACCAAACCACTAGGTTTAATTGTGTATATGGTACTATTTTATTTATATTTAAGACAAGAATATGTAAGAAATATTGCTCTTTTTTTGTCAGTAATACAGGTTTTTTATCAAGAAATAAAATCCGCTCTTGTAAATTGTACGCATAGGAGCTACCTATATCTATCAACTCTACTGTTTTGCTTTGCTTTTTGTTTCGCATAATAGCGAGCTTGACTTCACGCATAAGGTGTTCTTCAAGATATGGTTTAACCATATAGCTTGCAAACCTGACATTTATAGCTTTTTTAAGGGTATAGTCATCTTCATATGATGTTAAAAAGATAATAGGTATATTGAAATTCTTTTGTATGATAGTTGCAAGTTCAATACCATCTATTGCTCCTTTTATGTGGATGTCAGAGAGGATAAGATCTATCTTAGTATCTAATAAAGTTAAAAATACATCATCACTATTGGAGCAAACAGCAACCACTTTATACCCTGCTCGTTCGAGTACCTTTTTGATTTGATATGCAATGAGTGCCTCATCTTCTATTATAAGTATGTGACTTGTTTTCATATGCTTATTTTACTATTTTATCGTTATATCTACCGTTATATTTTAATTTTTTTCTTGAGTTTATGTCTATTTTTATATAATCTTTAGTAAGATTGTTGAATGAAATGTATTCTAAGATCCTTTTTTGCACTCATTATTTTTATAGTATCGCTACATGCAGAAATTGTGGTCAGCAAAAATCCTGATAGTATTCCTTTGCTGAAAAAAAGTAAAGTATATATAACCGATATCAATAAAACAGACATCGAGAACCTCATAAAACAACCAGATCTTTTCAAACCTTATCACAAAGATTTTATAAGCAGAGGATTTGATGATAAACATGAGATATGGATTAAGTTTACACTCAAAAACCCAACTTCTCAAACAATTGAAAGAGTTGTTAGCTTTAGAAATGTTAATTTAGAGAGGCTTGTTTTTTATACAGTAGATAAACATAGAGTACTTAATGTGGAATACGATGGATTATTCTATCGTAAAAAGTTTGATGGTATTTTTTTATTGCATTTTAATATAAAACTTCCTTCTCATGCAGAAAGAATATTTTATTTGAAGGTAAGCAATCAAATGTTTCCACTAAATATAAGCCCTGTATTGAAGACAACTGCACATTTTTTACATACGGATATCGATATTCAAATCGCATGGGTATTTTTTGTTACTGTCTTATTTACTGTATTTCTATACAATACCATATTTTTTATATTTACAAGAGATTCTATCTACTTCTACTACGCTTTTTATCTTTCAAGTATCTTTTTAGTGCATCAATATCTATATGGACTTTTACTTCATTTTGCCCCTATAGATGATCCGATATTTGTCAAAAAACAGATAGACATGAATCTATATTATGGCATATATATAAGCTTTACTATGATTTTATTTATACAGAACTTTTTAGAGACAAAACAGTATCCAAAAATCCATAAAATACTCTATCTTATCTTGATACTTAGTGCAATAGAACTTTTTACTATCCCCTACAATCTTCTTTCATGGAAAAGTATGTCATTAATCTATTTTACGCTGTCGATTTTCTATTTTTTCGTGGGCGTATATGCTCTTTACAAAAAAAATATATATGCTAAATATTTTGTAATTGCATGGGGAATTGCTTTGTTGGGTTGGATGAGTCTTTTTTTTAAAGGTTTAAACATCTTTACGACACTAGCTGAGTTTCCTTATACTTTTGAAGTATGTATAACTACCGAAATATTACTCTTCTCTTTTGCTATCTCCAAGCGCGTACATGATGTTTATCAAGAAAGGGAGAGGCTTTCTAAAATATTACAAAACCATAATAAACAGTTAGAAAAGATAGTAAAAGAAAGAACATCAGACTTAAAAGTGGAGTTAGACAACAATAAGCTTCTCCTTCAAGAGTTGCACCACAGAATGAAAAACAATATGCTTTTTATTTCATCACTATATGCACTCAAACTAGATAATAATGATAAAAAACTCTTGAAGAAACTTCATGATATAGAACGAAAGATATATGCTATGAGCAAAGTGCATGAAATGCTTTATGCGCAAAAAAATCTTAGACATATAGATTCTAAAGAGTATTTTAAAAAGGTTCTAGATACGATACAACAAGCTTTTGATTGTAAACAAATATCATTTTACAGTGAGATAGAGACGAATCTGCAAGTTGAAGATGCTATCTATTGCGGATTGATTGTCAATGAATTGGTGACAAATGCACTAAAATATGCTTTTGATGAAAAAGGTGGTAATATCTATATAATATTAAAAAGGCAAGATGAAAAAACATTACTCGAAATTGCAGATAACGGTAATGGCGGTATAGATATAAACTCCTCAGGATTTGGCATAATGATGGTACAAACTTTGGTAAAAGATCAATTAGAAGGAGAGTTGAGTATCAATACGAGACGAGGTAGTAAAATCTCTATAATTTTCTAAATTCTTCAAAAATATAACACCATATATAACGGTAGCTTCCTATAATATCACAACTGAAAAATTGTAACAATAAGGAGCACCCCATGAAACCAACACAAGACTACAAATCCCGCTTTAAAATCCTAAAAGGCGGAAAGATAGCCTTAGTTATCTCAGCCCTTAGTACAAATCTCCTTATGGCATCTCCAAGCGGAGGAGTAGTAACAAGTGGAACTGCAAATATCTCTCAAAGTGGCAGTGTTACAAACATAAACCAATCAACCTCTAAAGCCACCATAAACTGGAATACATTTAATATAGCTTCAAATGAAACAGTAAACTTTAACCAACCAAATATAAACTCTATAACACTTAATCGTGTAACAGGTAATGAAAAAAGTATTATAAATGGAGCACTGAATGCAACTGGTCAAGTATGGCTTCTTAACTCAAATGGAGTTCTCTTTGGTAAAGGTGCTAAAATAAATACTTCAGGACTCTTAGCAACTACAAAAAATATAAGTGATACAGACTTCAATAACAATAACTATATTTTAAAAGGAGATAGTACAAATAGCGTTATAAACTTAGGAAGTATAAATATAGCAAATAGTGGATATACAACTCTACTAGCAAACAGTGTCACAAATAAAGGAACTATAAAAGCAATAAAAGGAACCATACACCTTGTAGGTGCCAACCAAGTAACACTTAACCTAAATGGTAACTCTATGATAAACCTAACAATCGACAAAGGCGTACTCAATGCTCTTGTAAAAAACAGAGGAGCTTTGTATGCAAATGCGGGAGAGATATACTTAACTACTAATGCAGTTAATGAACTGCTAAAAGGTGTAGTAAATAACAGTGGTATTGTAGAAGCACAGAGTATAGGAGATGTAACAGGAAAAATAGAACTTTATGCTCATGGTGGAGAAGCTCAAGTTGGAGGAACACTTAAAGCAAATGATGGTTTTATAGAAACAAGTGGTAAAAGCTTTAGTATAGCAGACAATACTCTTGTTCAAACAGGAAACTGGCTTATAGACCCTACTAATGTTACAATAGACAGTGCACTAGCTTCATCACTTCAAACTCAACTCTCATCTGGTAATGCACAAGTTACTACTGCAAGTTCACATTCAGATAGTGGAGATATAAATGTTAACTCTACTATTAACTGGAACAAAAACACTTTAACTCTACATGCTGATAATGATATAAATATAAATGCAACACTTAATGCAACTCTTACAGCAGGACTAGCATTAGAGTATGCACAAAGAACAATGACTGGAACTTATAATGTTAAGTCTCCTGTTAATATTGCTTCTACTGGTAGTTTTTCTACTAAGAAAGGTTTGTCAGGTACGAAGAAAACATATTACATCATAACTACCTTGGGAACACTTACTACGGCTAAGAATAGTAGCCTGCAATCAATTAGCACTACTGGCTTGCAGCTCAAACCTTATATTTTAGGTGCAAATATTGATGCAGTTGCAACAAAAACATGGGATAGTGGAAAAGGGTTTACTCCGATTGGTGAAAATTCTAGTTTTAAATTTATACAAACATTTGATGGCTTGGGTCATACCATTTCCAACCTTTTTATTAATAGAGTCAGCAGTAGT
>JALUXQ010000053.1 GCA_027013265.1 Campylobacteraceae bacterium
TATGCGAATCTTGGCAAAATTGATGAAGCCATAAAAAGTTACGAAGATGCACTAAAGATAAAAAAAGACAAAGACACAAAGTACAATCTAGACCTCCTGAAAAAACTGAAGAAAAAAAGAAAGCAAAAGCAAAAGAATAAAAATCAAAAAAAGAAGAAGGGTGGTAAGAAAAATAAAAAAAAGTCCAAACAGGATAAAAAAGATAAAAATGGCAACAAGAAAAAGAGCAAAAAAAGCGGTAAAAACAATAAAAACACAAACCAAGATAAAAAGACTAAAGGGAACAGAGAAAAACAGAGCCAAGATAGAGGCAAAAAACAGAAGAGCAAAAAGACCAAACAACAGACAATGAAAAAGAAAAAAATTCAGCCTATAAGCGACATGGAAGAGAGAAAATTTAAAAAAATGTTAAATAAAAGAGGGATAAACACTCTAATGTTACCATTAAGCACAAAGGGAGAGAAGAAAAATGAAGAAAATCCTTGGTAAACTGATAGTATTTATACTGCTATCAACATCACTATTTGCTGCAGTAAGTGCTAGTGTTGACAAAGATACGATTTATAGCGGAGATGTTGTAAATTACACTATAAGTGCAGAGGGTAAAAACCCCAAATTTCCAAACTTAAATACAATAGCAGGATATGGCATCATGGGAGTTTCTCGCTCTCAAATGGTAAATATAGTAAATGGAAATTATAAAAGTACAATCTCAAAAACATACTCTTTTTCTCCTACAAGAAGTCTTGTCATACCTTCATACAAAGTTATTGTTAATGGTAAGGTCTATAAAACTGATGAAATAAGAGTAAACATCGTAAAACCAAGTCAGGCTAAAAAAGGGAGTGATTTTTCCATCAGCATGGAGATGGATAAAAATGATGTCTATGTTGGAGAGCCTGTAAAGGTGGATGTTAAATTTAAATACAAGCTAAGTTCACAAGCAGATAAGATCACGATAACTCCTCTAAAAATAAGTGACTTTTGGGTCAAAGGAGATAAAAAGCCCGTAAAAACAATCAAGGGAGACACCATAATTCAAACATATCACTATCTTATTTTTCCGCAAAAACAGGGCGACTTCGAGATAGAACCAATAGTAGCAAACATAGGAACATTTAGTAGAAGAAATATTGGTGGAAACTTATTTAAAGATCCATTTTTTGACACATTTGATCAAACTTTACAATGGAAAAAAATTACATCAAATAAGCTCTTTATACATGCAAAACCCTTACCAAACAACCTTGAAGTCTATGGAAAATTTAACATAAAAACAAGCGTAGATAAAAGAGAAACAAAGGCAAATAAACCCGTAAATCTTACTGTAAAAATTGATGGTGTAGGAAATATCGATGATATCAAAAAGTTTTCTTTGGATATAAATGATGTAGTTGTCTACAGTGCTGAGCCAAACATAAAAGCAGGTTTAAATACAGGGGTTTATGGTGGAGTATTTACACAAAAGATTGCTCTTATAGCGGACAAAGACTTCATAATCCCATCTGTAAAATTTAGTTATTTTGACAAAGATTTAAAAAAAGTAGTAACAAAAAAGACAAAACCCATAACCATAAAAGTAACAGGTGGAAACAAAAAAGAGATAATACCACAAATTTCAACCAACCAAAATACAAAAATAGATAGTGCCCCTAAAAAGCAGATAGAAAATCCTAACTTAACTCAAGAGACTGGTTTTTTATATCTATTTGTTGGTTTTTTATTTGGGATTTTAGTGAGCATAGGATACTATAGGTTTAAAGGAATAAAAAAAGTAAAAAAAGAGATACCAATAATCACTAAAATCAAGAAAAGCAAAACTGACAAAGAACTTTTTGAAATTTTACTGCCCTATGGCAAAAGTGATGATTTTATAAAAAAAGTATTAGAACAACTAGAGGAAAATATCTATGGAAAAAATAAAACAAAAATAGATCGAAAAAAGTTAATACAATACTTTTTAGATATCGAGACAGTAAAATAAAACTGTGTAAACTCACCTCTTATCCCATAGTCACTTTGTATATTTTGCCATAATTTCGCTGAAATATATACAAAGTTGAGGATAAATTTCATACCAATTTCGACTTAAAGGGTGTTTGAAACACACTTTAAACTATGGCGTATCCTTATACTGCAACAAGTCTACTCAAGTAACTATCTCTACCTTGGAAAGTTACATATGCAATTTTACCATTTTTTGTAAATCTAGAATTATTACTTGGTGGAGTAATATTTGGGAGTGAAACTTTAAATTTTTTATACTGCAACAAGTCTAATATGTTACAATATCACAAGAAAAGATTATTGGATACAAAATGGCAAAAATGGATTTTACAGATAGTGAGATACAGAGATATGCAAGACATATTATCTTAAAAGATATAGGCATAGAGGGGCAATTGAAACTTTTAAATTCAAAAGTTTTGATTATAGGAGCTGGTGGGCTTGGAAGCCCTGCGGCTTTGTATCTAGCGGCTGCTGGAGTTGGCACTATTGGGATTGCTGATGGTGATGAGGTCGACTTGAGCAATCTTCAAAGGCAAATTATTCATACAACAAATGATATTGGCATTGCCAAAACAAAATCAGCAAAGCAAAAGATGGAAGCTTTAAATCCAGATATAAATATCATTACTTATGATGAGTTTCTAGATGCTGCAAATATCTTAGATATCGTTAAAGAGTATGATTTTGTGATAGATGGGGCTGACAACTTTGCTACAAAATTTTTGATAAATGATGCTTGTGTATTGGCTAATGTTGCCTTCTCTCATGGTGGAATTTTGAGGTTTGTCGCCCAAACTATGACTATTGTGCCTCATGAGTCAGCCTGCTACGCCTGTGTGTTTGACTCTCCGCCACCGCCAAATAGCGTGCCTACTTGCTCGCAAGCTGGAGTTTTAGGTACAGTTGCAGGTGTGCTAGGAAGCTTGCAAGCAACGGAGGCTGTAAAATATATAACATGCACGGGAGAGCTTTTGACTGACAAACTCCTTATAGCTGACATGAATAGTATGAATTTTAATAAAGTAAAATTTCAAAAAAACCTGCAGTGCAGGGTGTGTGGAGAAAACGGTATTAAGCATTTAAGTGACTACGAACAAAGGAGATGTGAAGTATGAAAACAGATAAGATTACAAAGGATTTTAGAGGTATTAAATGCCCTGTCAATTTTGCAAAGACAAAATTGGTGCTTTCAGGTATGAATGAAGGTGATATTTTAGAGCTTTTTATCGATGATGGCTCTGCGATAGAAAATCTTCCAGGCTCCGTCGAAAAAGAGGGGCACAAGGTACTATCAAAAGAGCCTCTAGATGATGGCGGTTGGTGCATAATCATAGAAAAATGAGACTTTTTGTAGATGGTGATGCCTTTCCAAATCTTTTAAAACCCATAGTTTTAAAAGCCGTGCAGAGGTTAAACTTGGAAACATTTGTTGTTTCAAACAAAAAGATAAATATAGGAAAATCAGAAAATATCAGAT
>JALUXQ010000054.1 GCA_027013265.1 Campylobacteraceae bacterium
ATGCATGGCTATACATACACCATTCTCTTTTGAGTTTAAAAGATAACCTATAGCAGTTGAGATATTTGTGGTCGCCTCTATAGAGTCTATGCTAAAAGGTACCATGGCTCCTGTCAAAACGATACATTTGTCTTTGACTCTACCATCTAAAAACTGTGCCGTTTTATCCATAGTATCAGTTCCATGAATGATAAGTATCTTGGATTGACTTGAGTTTTCTATAAGCCTAGCTAACTCCTGCCTGTCATCATCACTCATATCCAGACTATCTTTGTGTATGATATTTACCAACTTGTACTTTAAGTTATAAAAATATTTCAAAACAGCATCAAGTGCCTTGCTGTCTTTTGGAACTTGGAGTTCACCTTTCAAAGGATTATATCTTTTATTAAAAGTTCCGCCTGTATTTATAATTAAAATTTCTTGCATTCTATTTGCCAAAAATAGGTCATGAGAAGTACTTCTCTATCTTGTATCCAATCCCTTTTACATTCACTATAAAATCCTCCTTTAAAGTTTTTCTAAATCTGCTTATTTCAGCCCTTATTGTTGCGTTATCCACGGGCTCTTGGTTCCACACAAAACTCCTGAATTTATCAAAATCAACTACTATACCGATATTATAAGATAAAAGTGTTAATATTTGCAACTGTTTTTTTGTAAGAGATTGCACACTGTTATTAAAAAACAACAACTGTTTCTCTTTTGAAAATCTGTAGTGTTTTGAAAGAACAATTTGCACGAAAGATTTGGCACTCTTCTCTTTTTTAATACGATTTATCTTAAGAGCCAACTCTTTTAGGTGAAAGGGTTTCTTAAGATAGTCGCTTGCTCCTAATTCATAAGCTTGAGATATATCTTCTATATCTATATTTGCACTTATAAAAATTGTTGTCATGATATTTTCTGTCTCATTTAGTTTTTTAAATAGTTCCATTCCACTTAATTGTGGAATATTTATATCTAAAATCAAAAGATCATAACTCTGTTTTTTTAGCTCTTCATAAGCCTTTTGTCCGTTCATAAAACTGACAACTTCATGCCCTATTGTTGTAAGATACTCCTCTATGGAGTTCCTAAGCATAGTTTCATCTTCCAACAACAATATCTTCAATATATTTCACCATTAAAAGTATAGGTAAATGTGGTTAGCATATTTTGGGATGCGACATTAATATCAATATAGTTTTTATCGCAAATTGCTTTGACTATATTTAAGCCTAGGCCAAAACCGCCTCTTGCCTTATCTTCTCTATAAAATCTCTCAAACAATTTATCGCAATCTTTGATACTATCCCCTTTATTTGAGATTTCAAATATGATTACATTGTCTCTTGTATATAGTTTGATATTTACGATTTCATTTATATAGCTATATTTAATTGCATTAGATATATTGTTATCGCAAAGTCTTTGCAACTGTGTTTCACTAAAAAATACAAAAATACCACCTTGTATCTTGGACTCGATTCTTAAGTCATTCCCTCGTGCTACATCATCAAAATAGTTAATCCTATCTGCTAAAAATTTACTGAAGTCTATCATCTGTTTTTCGTAAATCAAACTATCTTTTTTTACAACATATCCTAGGTCTCCATAGATATTTTCAAGCACCTTGGCTGCTGCTTCTATCTTGATAAGATAATGATTCTTATCAAACTTTAGATTATACAACTCTATATTCATAAGTATGATAGAGAGCGGTGTATTTATCTCATGTATGGCATTTTTAACAAACTTATCTTGATATTCTAGCAACTCTTTTGTGTACTCTATCGACTCTTTCAGTTCATTTGTTTTCTCTTCTACTATATTTTCCAAGTGTGAGTTTAGTGAAACAAGTTCTCTGTTTTTTATCTTAATCTTTTTTATCATTTTATTTGCATATAGTGCGATCTGGCTAAACTCTTTAAACTCTATTTTGTCTAAATCAATCATATTATAAGTTGAAGACGAGAGGATAAAAGAGTCTGTTATATATTTTAGTTCTTTTGATACTTTTTCTGTAAAGAATCTATATTTTAATATGCTTGTTATATACAACACGAGAGTCAAAAAGACAATCTTCAAAACAAAACTTGATATTTTATTCTTATACATAACTCTTTTTTTCTCTATCACTTCTTGAAGCTTATTTATATTTACTCCACTACCATAAACTATACCTAATGGTTCAAATTTTCTAGCATAAATCAAATACTCTCTTTTACTTTCTTTATAATCTAAAATTGTGCCGCCGCTCTTCAATGTTGAAAATATTTTTGCTTTTATCTCACTATTAAATATTTCACTTTTAGAGCTAAATAAATTTTTCTTGTTGCCATCGTAAATAAAATTATTTATCATTTTATTGTCATGGCTTAAGATGTTTAAACTCATGTCAACGATATTTTTTTTTACCTCATCAGTATCGTTATGTTTAGAATAGTTATAATTTATTATTTTTTTTAATTTTTTCGTTTTTTGAATAATTTGATTTTTTTGAGCATTTTTATAATTTCTTTCTATTTGAGATATCTCTTTGTTAAAATCTAGGTATTCATTAAAGATTATTATGAAAGCGGCAGCAAAAGCAAAAACACCAGCAAAAAATATTGCATACATGTTGATTTGATTTATACTTCTTTTCTGATACCTAGAAAACATAAAAATCCTATTTTTTGATATAATACTATACCACAAAAAGGATTAATTTTGCCAATAAGACTGCCTGCACAATGGGAAAAACAAGAGTTTATAATGTTAGTTTTTCCTTATATCAAGAGCGATTGGAAACATAGTATAAAAGAGATACGAAGTAGCTATATCAGGCTTATAGAGGTAATCATAAAGTATCAAAAATGTGTGATTTTATCTGCTAGTAAACAAGAGGCTTTACACCTCTTACCAAAACCAGAAAATATAGAGGTGTTGCAAGTTGATACGGACGATACTTGGATAAGGGATTTTGGTGGGATTTGTATCTATAGAGATGGTAAACGAGAGATTTTAAATTTTAAATTTAATGCTTGGGGCGAAAAATTTGGATACAAAAAAGATAACAGAGTCAATATAAAACTAAATGAACAACAATTTTTCAAATCACCTCTAAGAGATATCGACTTTGTTTTAGAGGGTGGCAGTATAGATACAAATGGCAAAGGAGTATTGCTAAGTACCCAAAACTGTATCTTTAATAAAAATAGAAATCCAAACCTCTCAAAAGAACAAATCATCGATACTCTAAAAACAACTTTGGGAGCAAAAGAGATGATAATCCTAAAAAATGGCACTTTGATAGGTGATGATACGGACTCACATGTAGATACTTTAGCAAGATTTGTGGATACAAATACGATTGCTTATGTTAAGTGCTATGACAAAAATGACGAACATTATGATACTCTTGATAGGATGGAAAATGAACTAAAAGCTAAAAATTTTAAGCTTCTGCCACTTCCATTGCCACTTCCA
>JALUXQ010000055.1 GCA_027013265.1 Campylobacteraceae bacterium
AAAGGATTTCAAAAAAGGCGATTATACTATTGTTTAAATACCAAATTGCAGAAACAAAAACTTTTGAAAAAGTTAAAAAGAAAATAGATAAAAAACTATACTCAAAAATAGAAAATTTTGTTTATCCTCAACTTAGAGAAAATCCATTTTATGGCTCAAACATAAAAAAGTTAAAAGATAATCTTGAAGGGTATTATCGTTACAGGATAGGAAATTATAGGTTATTTTATTTGATTGAAAACGATAAACTAATCATAGCTGTTGTTGATTTTAAGCACAGACAACAAGCATATGATTAAATACACAATAGGCTTATTTTTAAACAAGAAAATTTCCGCACCAAAGATACCTTAAATATATTTTTGATAAAATAAGGCATACAAAATAAAAGGCAGATAATGGGTCAAACTATAACAGAAAAGATTTTTAGCGCACATGTGGGGCGCGATGTAAAAGCGGGGGAAATTATCCGCTCAAACATAGATATGGTCATAGGCAACGACATCACAACTCCTATATCCATAAGAGCTTTTGAAGAGAGCGGCAAAGAGAGTCTTGCCAACCCTGATGGTTTTGCGATAGTCATGGACCACTTCATACCTGCAAAAGATATAGCAAGTGCAAATCAAGCAAAAATAAGCCGTGATTTTGCTTATAAACACAATCTAAAACACTTTTTTGACGAAAAAGATATGGGTATCGAACACGCACTTTTGCCAGAAAAGGGGCTAGTAGTTCCTGGTGATGTCATCATAGGAGCCGATAGTCATACTTGCACACACGGTGCACTTGGAGCATTTTCAACTGGCATGGGATCAACTGATATATCTTTTGCTTTGATAACAGGTGGAAACTGGTTTAAAGTGCCTGAGGCTATAAAAGTAGTTTTTAGCGGAAAACCTGCTGAGTTGATATATGGAAAAGACCTTATCCTCGAAGTCATCAGGCAAATAGGAGTCGATGGAGCACTTTATAAAACCTTAGAATTTACAGGTGATACTATACAGCACCTCAACATGGACGATAGATTTAGCTTATGCAACATGGCGATAGAAGCTGGTGCAAAAAATGGCATAATCGCAGTTGATGACACAACTAGAGAATTTTTAAAAGAGAAAAATTTAGCGAGAAAGCCAAGAGAATTCTACTCTGATGATGATGCCACCTATGTGCAAACTATACACATAGATGTCACAAAACTAGAGCCTGTTATCGCTTATCCTCATCTTCCATCAAATGGACAAACTCTAAGCAGAGCAGTAAATGACAACATAGAGATAGACCAAGTCTTTATAGGGAGCTGTACAAATGGCAGACTAGAAGATTTGAGAATCGCAGCAAAAATCCTAAAGGGTAAAAAAGTGGCAAGAAAGACTAGACTTATCATCACTCCTGCTACTCAGAAAATCTCACTTCAAGCACAAAAAGAGGGCTTAGTTGAGATATTTGTTGAAGCTGGAGCTGTCTTTTCAAATCCAACATGTGGAGCATGTCTAGGCGGCTATATGGGGATTTTGGGCACTCATGAAAAGTGTGTATCTACCACAAATCGCAACTTCATAGGTCGCATGGGCGATAGAAGCAGTGAGATATATCTTGCAAACTCTGCCATAGCAGCTGCAAGTGCTGTTGCGGGAAAGATAGCAGACCCTAGGAGTTTATAATCTTACCTATACCTTGTGTCATAGTAGCTGGGGGCAAAAGTTCTAGAATGCAGACAGACAAAGCCCTGCTACCTTTTGGACAAAGCAAAACACTCGCACAGTATCAGCTAAATAGAGTTGAAAACTGGTTTGAAAGTGTGCATATAAGCTGTAAAAATAGTAAGAAATTTGATTTTAAAGCCTCTTTTATAGAAGATTTGACAGAGTTTGATGAATTTTCTCCTTTGATAGCACTCTATAGCATACTTAAAAGAGTGCAAAGCAGTGTCGCTATACTAAGCGTGGATACGCCATTTGTAACAGAGGAAATTTATAAAAAACTCTATAAAAATATGAATGGCTCTGAAGCACTCATAGCAAAATCACCTTTTGGTTCGCACCAAATGTGCGCGATTTACTCTGCCTCTATCTTGCCTGTTTTGAAAAATCAGATTTTAGACGATAATCACAAGATAAGAAATTTACTAGAAAAAATCAAAACAAAATACATTGAATTTGAAAGCGATGAGCCATTTTTCAACTTAAACAGACCTGATGAGTACAAAAAAGCTTGTGAAAGGATTAGTGGTTGAATTTTTTCTGAATTAACAAACCACCAAGTATAAAGATAAGTGCTACGATAGTCGAGACTAAAATCTTTTCGCCGACCAAAAATCGTATAAAGACAAGAGATAAGATAGGTGATAAGAAGATAAGATTTGAAATCTTAGATATGCTTTTTGTATAGTTAACCGCCTTCAACCAAAAGACAAATGAAAAACCCATCTCAAAAAAACCAACATAAACAGCCCCAAGAGCAGACTCAAAACTAGGTAATTTCACATCTTGAGTCAAAAAGATATAGATCGATATAAAGGTAACTCCAACTAAAAAATTTGCAAATAACCCAACTATCGGATTTGACTTTGACTTTGTGTTTAATATCCAATACATTGACCAAAGAATCGTACTAAACAACGCAAGAGAAACGCCCAAAGCATTTGAAAAATGCAAAGAAAAAGGCTCTCCTTTTGTTGCGATTATAAGAACGCCAAAATAACAAATAAACCCTGCGATTATATCTGCTTTGGTTATTTTATGCCGAAGAAACAGGACACTTAGGTATGCAAACATCAATGCCCAAGTGTAGTTTATGGCTTGAGCAACTTGTGCTGGCAACAAGTCGTAGGCTTTAAACAAAACTAGATAGTATATAAAAGGATTGATAGCTCCACGAAACAGAACCAAAAGTGGCTCTTTTTTTATATGCAGGGCAACTTCACCAAATCTCTTCTGATAAAATAGAATGGCTCCTAAAACAAACAAAGAGCAAATAGATGAGTAAAAAAGCAGTTCAACGGGAGTTAAAAATTTTAGAGAAATTTTAAATGCTGTTGCGACTGTTGACCATAAAAATACAGCCATAAGGGCAAATTTATAAGCTTTTACTTGATCTCTTTCCAAAAAATCACTTCCTTATCACCTGTTTTTTTGGTATTATACACAAAAAAATGGTAAAGGTGGCAAGCATGATAAAACATGTAGTATTTTTTAAATTGCAAAATGGCTCTGATGATAGTCGCGAAATATTGAAAAATAAACTAGAAGCGATGAGAGGAGAGATAGAGACTCTAAAAAGTATAGAAGTGGGGATTGATACAAATAGAAGCGATAGAGCATGGGATGTTTGTCTAATCACAGAGTTTGACACCAAAGAAGATTTAAAATCTTATGCCTCAAACCCTATACACCTAGAAGTGATAAAATA
>JALUXQ010000056.1 GCA_027013265.1 Campylobacteraceae bacterium
TAATTAGCTTTTGCGCCGACGGTTCGTTTCTTACCTTTTCGTGTACGCGCATTAGTTTTTGTTTTTTGACCTCTAACAGGAAGTCCTCGTCTATGTCTTAGACCTCTATAACTTCCCATATCCATCAGTGCTTTTATATTCATAGCCACATTTTTTCTCAAATCACCTTCAACTGCATAGTTTTTTTGTAATTCATTACGAATAGAAGCTATCTCTTCTTCTGTTAGTTCACTCGCTCTTTTATCATAAGAAATGCCTGTTGCATTTAGTATCGCTCTTGAGCTTGTTAAGCCTACACCATAGATGTATGTTAAAGCATACTCTACTCTTTTCTTGTTTGGAAGGTCTACACCTGCAATTCTTGCCATGGTTATCCTTGTCTCTGTTTGTGTTTTGGATTTACGCAAATGACTCTAACGACACCTTTTCGTTTGATCACTTTGCACTTATCGCACATCTTCTTCACAGAAGGTCGTACTTTCATGTTCTTGCCTTTATCTGTTTTTTCCACTGCACTAGAGTAAACTCTAATTTAAGTAAACTGTCACAGGTTTAGCGATGTTTTACTAGACCAACAATTGAAAAAATAGTGGTTTTTTTTCAATTCTTCTTCACACAGTTTTACAAAAGGTATGAATTATATCCAAATTAAGCTAATATTTTACTTATATCTGTAAGTAATCCTGCCCTTGTCTAAACTATAAGGCGTCAATTCAACCTTAACTTTATCACCTGGCATTATCTTTATATAATGCATTCTCATCTTTCCTGCAATGTGACATAAAATCACATGGCTGTTTTGAACTTCAACTTTAAAAGTTGCATTTGGCAATGCCTCAATAACTTTTCCGTCTATTTCAATAACATCATCTTTAGCCATTTTACCTCCTATTTAATTGTCATCTTGTTAAGGAAGTAAATTCCTTAACAATTCACGCGCTACTAAAGCACAACCTTGCGGTCGTACTTCGGTTGTATTTACTCTACTGATAGTATTTCTGCTTTGTTGTTTATTATCGCTACTGCGTGTTCATAGTGACTTCCACGCAGACCATCAGTTGAAGTTACTGACCATTTATCATCCAATATCTTTGCTTCACTCTCTCTTTGACAAATCATCGGCTCCAAACAAAAAACCATGCCATTTTTTATCTTTGGTCCCTGTTTTGGATTGTTGCCCTCTAAATAGTTTGGGATTTCTGGCTCTTCATGTGGCTTTCTGCCAAGACCATGTCCGCAAAAACTTCTAAGTGGAACAAAACCTCTTGAGTATATAAAATTTTCTAATTCATAGCTCAACTCTTTAAATCTCATGCCAGCTTTTATGAAATCAATCGCATGATACAAGGCATCTTTTGAGCAAGCTATAAGCTCTTCATCCTCTTTTGAAATTTTGCCAATTCCCATAGTTATGGCTGCATCACCAAACCAACCATCTATCTTGCTTCCTATATCCAAGCCTAAAATATCACCCTCTTTTATCTTGTATTCGGTTGGTATTCCGTGAATTATAACTTGATTTACAGAGGTGCAAACACCTGCTGGAAATCCATAAAGTCCTTTAAATGCTGGCTTGGCACCCTGTGAGAGTATAAAATCTTCACCCAGAGCATTTATCTCCAAAAGAGACATACCTGGGTGAACTTCTTTTTGTAAGTAGTTAAGTGTTTTGGCTACAATCTTGTTTGCCACAGATAGTTTTTTTATATCTTTGTGACTCTTAAGAGGTATGGCCATTATAGTCCGACTGCGCTTAGTGTTTCGTATTTGCTCATGTAAACTTGAGCCTCTATCTTTCTCATGGTATCAAGTGCCACCTGAACAACAATCAATACTGCCGTTCCACCAAAATAGAATGGAACACCCATAAATTTTACTAAAATCCATGGAAGTGTAGAGATAAGTCCTAAGTAGATTGAGCCCCAAAAAGTAAGACGACTAGCAACTTCATTTAGATAATCAGCCGTATGAATACCAGGTCTAACTCCTGGAATAAAACCACCTTGTTTTTTAAGGTTTTCCGATATATCTTTAGCATTAAACACGATTGATGCATAAAAATATGAAAAGAAAATTACAAATAAAAATGTCAATCCATTAAATACATAGCTGCCTGGGCTTAGAAAATCTTTTATACTAAGAACGATAGGGTTTGTACTTGCTTGAAGCAGAGTCGATGGAAACATCAAAATTGCACTAGCAAAAATTGGTGGAATTACACCACTTAAGTTCACTTTTATAGGAACATAGTTCATGATTCTCTTATGCTGGTTTTGCATCATCACTTTTCGTGAATAGGATATCGGTACTCTTCTCTCGCCCATCTCCACATAGATGATGGCACCAACCGTTACTAATATCACTACCAGTATCGCGATAACTATCAAGAAGTTAAGCTCTCCTGTATTTACGAGATTTATAGTTCCACCTATCGCATGTGGTATGCCTGAGACTATTCCTGCAAAGATAATCAAACTGATACCATTTCCGATACCTCTTTGAGTGATTTGTTCACCAATCCACATAAGAAGCATAGTTCCAGTAAGCATGGAAGCTGCTGCAATCGCCATAAATGTACCTCTGTCTATCATAACAGCACTTTCACCACCACGACCTGTAAGACTTCCAAGTCCCATAGATACGCCGATAGCTTGTACTATTGTAATTGCGATAGTAGCATAACGAATGATTTGCATATACTTAGTCATACCATCTCTCTCTTTTTTCATTTTTCCAAGAGATGGAAAAGTAGCTGCTAAAAGTTCCATAACAATCGAAGCAGTGATATAAGGCATAATTCCTAGTGAAATTATACTTAGTCTCTTAGCTGCGTTTCCACTAAACATGTTAAACATGCCAAGTGCATTTGAACTATTTGAATCAAAAAATTCTTTTACAACATCTAGATTTACGCCTGGAACTGGCACATAGGCTAGTATCCTGTAGGCAAAGATGAAACCGAGTGTGATTAAGATTTTTTTTGTTAAATCTTTACTCATTAATTGTCTCCTTTAGCTTGGGTCAAAGCCCAATCTAAATTTCTCTCGCCTATATTTGATGGATAGGTAAGGGAAATAGTTAAAATAATTGTTTTGTTCTTATTGAAACAAAGTTGATTCACTTATTCATTCCGCTATAAATAACATTTTCATCTTTGATTTTAGCTGCGAGTTCTTTTGCACCTTTACCGATCAATTTTACCTGTTTGACAGAATTTGAAATTTTATGCACAGTTCTTAAGCTGTCCATTGTAATCTCTTTAAGTGTTGCAACTGTTGTGATTTTTTCTACATTAATCACATAAGGCTTAACAAGTCCAGAGTAAAATCCAACTTTTGGAAGTCTTCTTTGAAGTGGCTGTTGTCCACCTTCAAAACCTCTTTTTATGCTATAACCTGTACGAGATTTTTGTCCATTTGCACCTCTACTTGCAGTCTTACCCATGCCAGATGCCTGACCTCGTCCTTTTCTCTTTGACTTATGAGTAGAGTTAACTGCGGGTGTTAAATTATCTAATGCCATAATACATCCTCCCTCTAGCTTTTCAACATGCTAAGAGCTTTTAGAGTTGCTCTTACAACATTTGAAGCATTATTTGAACCCAATGATTTGGTCAAAATATCTTTAATTCCAGCCAATTCAACAACAGGACGAGTAGCACCACCAGCGATGATACCAGTTCCTTCGCTAGCTGGTTTTAGTAAAATTCTACTTGAGTTAAATTTAACCTCTACATCATGAGCTATGGTTGAACCTTTGACATTTACTTCCATTATGTTTTTGAAAGCATCATCAACAGCTTTTTTAATCGCATTTGGAACCTCTTTGGCTTTACCAAATCCATATCCAACAAGCCCTTTTTTGTTACCAACTACGACAAGAGCAGTAAATCTAAATCTTCTACCACCTTTGACAACTTTAGTTACACGACCAATGTTCACGATAACTTCTTCGAACTCTTCTCTATTATATTTTTCCATTATATCGTTCCTTTATTTACAGTGTAATACCGTTGTCTCTAAGGCCTTGTGCAAAAGCAGCTACAACTCCGTGATAGAGATATCCGTTTCTATCAAATACTACCTTGCTCAAATCTTTAGATTTTAGTGTATCTGCAAATACTTTTGCAACCTCTAGTGCTCCAGTTTTATTTGCTTTAAAACCTAGTTTATTACCATCCACACTCGCTAGTGTTACACCATTTACATCATCAATTGCTTGCGCATAAATAGCTCTGTTTGATTTAAAAACAGATACTCTTACTAACTCGTTTGTGCCAGAAATTTTAGCTCTTACTCTTCTTTTTCGCTTAATTCTTAGATTAACTTTGCGTTTTAAAATATTTTTTCTCATTTCAACCTCTATTTCTTAGCTGTTTTTCCGGCTTTGCGGATAATAACTTCATCAGAATACTTAACGCCTTTGCCCTTATATGGCTCAGGTGGTCTGAAAGCTCTAATTTCGGCTGCCACTTGACCTACAACTTGTTTATCAACACCTTTGATAGTCAATAAGTTTTTCTCTACTTTAATTTCAATCTCTTTTGGGAAATTATAGTTTACAGGGTGTGAAAATCCAAGTTGAAGTTCTAGTACATTGCCTTTTACTGCTGCACGATAACCAACGCCATTTATCTCTAGTTGCTTAACAAAACCTTCTGTTAAACCAACAATGATATTTTGACTGAGTGATCTGTATGTTCCCCAAAATGCACGGTCTTTTCTGTCGTCACTCTTAGATGCAAAAACGATATTAGTACCCTCAATTTTTACATCAACATTACCTTTAGTATCCAAATCTCTTTGAACACTGCCTTTTTTAAATTCCAGTATATTGCCATTGAGTTTTACTTCAATTCCGCTAGGAATAGCAACTGGTTGTTTTCCGATACGAGACATTTTTTTCCTTTTACTTGTCTACGATAAGTTACACTTTATATGGACATCGAATACCATAAAAAGAAAATTTCTTACCAAATACTACAAAGAAGTTCGCCACCAACTCCGATTTTGTGTGCATCTTCGTTGCTTAGAACACCTTTTGATGTACTAACTACTATAGTTCCATAACCATTCTTGAAGCGTTTCATCTCATCTTTTCCCTTATAGACTCTTCTTCCAGGTTTTGAGATTTTCTTCACTTCTGTAATAGCGCTTTTGCCATTGTTGTCATACTTGATAACAACTTTGATAAATTTTTTATTACCATCTTCTTTTACATTAAAGCTTTCTATGTAGCCTTTGTTTTGGAATACAACCATAACAGCTTCTACTAGCTTTGAGTGCATAAGTGTAGTAACATCCAATTTTCTCATGGCCGCATTTCTGATTCTTGTTATAGAATCTGCTACGAGATCATTTATCATTATTTTTCCTTACCAACTTGCTTTTTTAAGTCCGGGAATCAGACCTTCATTTGCCATTTTTCTTAGACAAATTCTACATATACCAAAATCTCTGTAAACAGAATGAGGACGACCACAAATCTGACATCTTGTGTATGCTCTTGTGCTAAATTTGGCTTTTCTGCTTGCCTTAGCTATCATTGATTTTTTTGCCATCTTAACGACCCTTTGCGAATGGTAGCCCGATTAGCTCAAGAAGCTTATACGCTTGCTTGTCATCACCGGCTGTTGTTACAATTGTGATGTTCATTCCGTGAGTTTTAAGTATATTATCATACTCAACTTCAGGGAACATCAACTGCTCATCTAAACCAAAGTTATAGTTTGCTCTTCCGTCAAATCCATTTCTTGGAAGACCACGGAAATCCTTCACACGAGGAAGTGCAACTGCGATTAGTTTATCTAAAAACGCAAACATTTTCTCATCTCTTAGCGTAACTTTTACACCAACAGGATATCCCTCTCTAACTTTAAAACCCGCTACTGATTTTTTAGCAACTGTTACGACTGCTTTTTGTCCAGCTATTAAAGAGATAGTATCAACAATATTTTGTATAATCTTGTTGTCTTTTCCCTCTTCACCAGCTCCAACGCTTATAACAACTTTTTCTACCGCAGGTATCAGCATAGGGTTTTTAATATCAAACTCTTTTACTAGTGCATCTTTGATTTCTGCACTATATCTTGCTTTTAATCTGTTCATTATTCACCCTCGACTTTTTGCACATTTGAGATATCGATAGGCATCTCTTTGTTGGCAAATCCACCTTTTGGATTGTCATCATTAGGTTTTATCGCTTTTTTAACAACTTTACAGCCTTCAACTATCACTTTTGAGCTTTTTGGAAGCACTTTAGTGACTTTTGCGACTTTGCCTTTGTCATCTCCAGCGATGATTTTAACTTCGTCGCCTTTTTTTATCTTCATTTTTACAGCCATTATAGTACCTCCGGAGCAAGTGAAACAATCTTCATAAAGTTTGCATATCTTACTTCTCTACCAACTGGTCCAAAAATTCTTGTACCTATTGGCTCTTTTTTACCATCAAGTATAACTGCTGCATTTTCATCAAATCTAATTAAAGATCCATTTTCTCTTTGAATCTCTTTTTTAGTTCTAACAACAACTGCTTTTACAACTTGACCTTTTTTAACTTTAGCAGTAGGAATTGCTTTTTTAACTGAAGCGACAATAACATCTCCAATAGTTGCATATCTTCTCTTACTACCACCTAGTACCTTAATACACATTATCTCTTTTGCACCAGTGTTGTCCGCAACTGCAAGTCTAGTAAAACCTTGAATCATTACTCAACTCCTACTCTTACAATCTCTTTTAATCTAAAAGATTTTCTCTTAGACAAAGGTCTACACTCTATAGCGATGATTTCATCGCCTGCTTTTACTTGATTTTTTTCGTCGTGTACAAGGTATTTTTTGAATCGTTTAACGAACTTGCGATATCGCGGGTGCATTACTCTTCTTTCAACCAAAATAGTAGCTGTTTTTTCACCAGCTTTTTGTACAACTACGCCTTGAATTTCTCGTTTTAAAGCCATTACTTACCCTTAATTACTTATTTTGAGCGGAAATAGCCGTATTAATACGCGCAATATCTCTTCTAACTTCTCTTAACTCATTTGGATTAGTTAGTTGCATTGTTTTTAACTTCTGTTTTACTGTAAACAAAAGAACCTTTTTCTCTTTCAATAACTCCAAAAGTTCTGAAGCATTTTTATCTTTTAAATCAATATACTTCATTTTCGCTCTCTTTAGTTATAATTTTTGTTTTAAATGGAAGTTTGTGCATAGCTAGCGTCAAAGCTTCTCTTGCAAGCTCCTCACTGACTCCTGCCATCTCATAAACTATACGACCTGGTTTAATATTCATAACCCATCTATCAACAGGTCCTTTACCTTTACCCATCCTAGTCTCTAGTGGCTTTGCTGTCAAAGGTTTATCAGGGAATACTCTTATCCAAGTCTTTGCTTGTCTATTTACTTTTCTTGTCATCGCAATTCTAGCTGCTTCAATCTGGCGAGAATCAATCCTGCCAGCTTCAATTGCTTTAAGTGCAATCTCACCAAAAGCGATAGAGTTACCTCTGAAAGATTTACCGCGATTACGGCCCTTCATCTGCTTTTTGAATTTTGTTCTTTTTGGCATTAACATTAGTTTCTACCTCTTCTTCTTGGTTTTCTGTTTTCTCGTGGCTCAGACTTTTCAGTTGGAACGCCCTTGCTCAAAACTTCACCTTTAAATATCCATACTTTTACACCAATGATGCCATATGTTGTATGTGCTTCAGCCAAACCATAATCAATCTTGGCTCTTAGTGTATGAAGAGGAACTCTTCCTTCAAGATACCACTCAGTTCTAGCCATTTCAGCACCACCAAGTCTTCCTGCAACAGCTATCTTGATACCCTTTGCTCCAGACTTTTGCGCACCCTGAATAACTTTCTTCATAGCTCTTCTAAATGCAACTCTTCTCTCTAACTGCATCGCAACATTTTCAGCTACTAGTTGAGCAGAAGCTTGTGCTTTTCTCTCTTCTTTGATATTTACATTTACATCTTTACCGATAAGTTTGTTGAGTTTAACTCTTAACTTCTCTATATCTGCACCTTTTTTACCGATAATGATACCAGGACGAGCAGCTACTACTGTAACTCTTAGTTTCTTTGCAGTTCGCTCAATTATGATTTGGCTTACACCTGCATAATAGAGTTCTTTTTTTAAGAAAGTTCTGATTTTATAATCTTCACCGATGTTTGCTGCCATGTTTTCACCTGGGAACCATCTTGAATCCCAATTTCTATTGATTCCAAGTCTTAAACCAATTGGATTTACTTTTTGACCCATCTTAGTCTTCCTTCTTTGCAGCTTCGCTAACTTCAACCATCACATGTGAAGTAGGTTTTCTGATACCACTAGCACTACCTCTGGCTCTTGGTCGAAATCTTTTAAGTACTGGACCAGCGTCAACACGACAAGAAGTTACTACAACTTCTTCTGGTTCAAAACCACCATTTGCAACAGCCGAAGCGATTACTTTAGATATAACATGAGCTGCTTTGTTTGGTGTAAATTCCAATCTAGCAAGTGCAACTTCTGCGTTCATACCTTGTACTTCGCGCGCTATCAATCTAGCTTTTGTAGGAGATAATCTGATAAATTTTAATACTGCTTTACTCATAACTCCCCCTACTTACCGATTTTCTTTTGAACAGAGCCCTTATGACCCTTAAATGTTCTTGTAGGAGAAAATTCACCCAATTTGTATCCAACATGATTCTCTGTTACATATACAGGAACAAAATTTCTTCCATTATGTACATTAAATGTTAATCCAATCATATCAGGAGTAATAGTACTTCTTCTTGACCAAGTTTTTATAGGTTTGTTAGATTTGTCAGCTTTTGCAACTGTAACCTTTTTCACCAAGTGAGAATCTACGAAAGGACCTTTTTTTAGACTTCTTGCCATCTATCTTCCTTTTCTTCTAGAGATAATCAACTTATCGCTAGCTTTTTTTCTACGAGTTTTGGCACCCTTAGTTGGTTTACCCCAAGGAGTAACTGGGTGACGACCTGAGTTCTTCTTACCTTCACCACCACCATGCGGGTGATCAATTGGGTTCATCGCACTACCTCTTGTTTGAGGTCTTATACCACGATGACGATTTCTACCAGCTTTTCCAATCACAACATTTGCCCAGTCTTCGCATCCAACTGTCCCGATAGTTGCCATACATTCACTCAAAACTTGTCTCATCTCACCGCTTGGAAGTCTTAGAACTACATACTTCTCTTCTTTACCCATAAGTTGAGCATATCCACCAGCACTTCTTGCTATTTGAGCACCGTGTCCTGGTTTCATCTCTATATTGTGAATAATAGTACCAACTGGTATATTTTTCATCTTCATAGCATTGCCAGGTTTAATATCAAGTCCAGCCTCAGCAGCTTGAACTTTATCCCCAACGCTTAGACCAGATGGTTGAATTATATACTGCTTTTCTCCATCCACATAAGTGATGAGTGCGATTCTACAGTTTCTATTTGGATCATATTCGATGGCACTAACAGTTCCTTCGATATCAAATTTTCTTCTTTTAAAATCTATAATTCTATATAGACGCTTTGCACCACCTTGTTTGTGTCTAGATGTGATTCTACCATTATTGTTTCTACCTGCACTTACAGGAAGTTTCTTAAGCAGACTCGGCACACTAGCTTTTGCTGTAATATCGCCTGAATCCAAGCCAGTTACATATCTACGACTTGGGGTGTATGGTTTGTATGATTTTATTGCCATATTACGCCTCCAAATTCTCTAGTTTAGCACCCTCAGGTAGCTGAACATAGAATTTTTTTAAATCACTTCTTTTACCAGTAATTCCTTTGAATTTTTTTACTTTTCCCAAAACTCTCATTGAGTTGATTTTGAGTGGAGTAAAACCAAAATACTCTCTTAAAACTTCTTTTAGGCGATTTTTTGTCATTCTTGTTGATGTTTGAATAACAACTGTACCGCTCTCCTGAAGGCTTAAGCTCTTTTCAGTATAAAGGATTGCTTTTATATCAGTTATATCTGCCATAATTAGCCCTCTTTAGTTAAAGTTTCTAGTACTGATTTTTCAATCACTACTGTATAGTATGCAGTAGTCAAATAAGCATTTAGCTCATTTGCTTCTATTAGATAGCAGTTTTTAAGATTTCTAAACGCTAAGAAAGTTTTTTCATCTATCAACTCTTTTACTATCAATGCATCTCTAGCACCTAAAGTTTTTATAAGCGTTGCTGCATCTTTTGCCTTGCCAGACTCAATAGAAACAGAATCAACAACAAACAAAGAGTTTGCAACTGCTTTTTCATTTAAAGCATACTGCAAAGCTAGTCTTTTCTGTTTTTTATTGACTTTTTGATTATAGTTTCTGTTTGCCTTTGGTCCAAATGCAACTCCACCGCCAACCCATATTGGACTTCTGCTAGAACCAGCACGAGCGCCACCTTTACCTTTTTGTGACCATGGTTTTCTACCACCACCACTAACCTCAGCTCTAGTTTTTGAATGCGCTGTGTTTGAGCGAATACTTGCTAGATATGATTTTACATATAGGTATAGGTTGTGTGAGTTTATATCTGCATAATTTTCTGGGAGTGCTAACTCTCCAGCATTTTCAAATTTTTCATTTAGTACGATTGCACTACTCATTTAACTATCCTTACTCTTCCAAGTGCTCCATTTGCGCCAGGAATTGGTCCTTTAACAGCTAAAATGCTGTTTTGCGCGTCAAAAGAGAGAACTTCATTTTTAACTGTTGTTGTTGCGTTTCCATAGTGTCCTGGCATTCTTCTGCCTTTTTGAACACGACCTGGCCACTCAGCATTGCCGATTGAACCTGGTGCTCTATGAAAGCGGCTACCATGTCCTCCTGGACCACCAGCAAAATTATATCTTTTCATAACACCAGCAAAGCCTCTACCTTTTGAAACAAAAGTTGCTTTAACAACTTTTACATCATTGAGTGCTGCAGTGTCTAAGTCACCAGCTTCTTCATTTGCAACTTCTAGTGTTGCGAAACGGTTAAACTGTGAGCTTAAGTTATATTTTTTTTGCTTTCCAGCAATTGAACGATTCATTTTTTTGCCACTGGCATAAGCAACGATTGCTTTTTTATCAGCGTCAACTTCACAAACTTTTGCTTCTACAACCTTAAGTAATGTTACGGGTATGCTAGGAACTGCTATGGTTCTACTCATTCCGATTTTTTCTACTATATATTCCATCATTACTCCCCTATTTACCCATAGCTCTTACTTCGACATTCACCTCTGGTGCAAGGTCAAGCTTCATCAATGAATCAACAGTATCAGTGGTTGCTGAAACGATATCAATCATACGAGCATGGATTCTGATTTCGAATTGCTCTCTTGAGTCTTTATTTACATGTGGCGATTTAAGCACTGTATAGCGCTTTATCTTCGTAGGCATAGGAATTGGGCCTTTTATCTCAGCTCCAGTTCGCTTAACAGCTTCTACAATAGCTGCAACAGATCTGTCTAAAACTCTATGGTCATGTGCCTTGAGTTTAAGTCGTATTTTTTCCATAATTACCCCTAAAAAAGAACTTGTCACCTATCTAACTGCTTTACTAAAGCTACGACATAAAGTCGAGAATGCGCCCTAGCTGCTTTGTTTCATCAAAACATGTAGCAACCAAAAGAAGTCAGCGATGACTTATAAGGAACGAGATTGTACTAAAATCTTCATTAAAAGTCAATATTTTAGGGGTTTTTATGGTTTATATAGCAATTTTATTTCCTTTTAATAAGGAATAAAATATAATAATCCCATGGAATTACTAGAAACACTTTATGGAATGAAAGCAAAAAATTCTCTTTTTTATGACAGAAAAGTAAAAATAGAGTATAAAAAAACCATCATTTATGGACCAAAAAAGAGTGGAAAAACGCATTTGGTTGTTGATTATCTTCAAAAATTTGATAAAAACGAGTGGCTCTATATCGATTTTGATGATGTGCGAGTCGATAAGTTTGAGCTGACAGATGAGAAACTAAATAATTTTATAAAGACAAACCATATAAAAATCTTGGTTTTAGACAACTTTGATTTTTCATGTGATTCCATAAAATGCGAAGAGATTATCATCACAACCGATGATAATACAGCCTATATAAAAGGCTTTTACAAGCAATTTCTCTATCCACTTGATTTTGAAGAATTTATAGCATTTGATCAAAAACATTTCAATGTAGAACAACTATTTAACAGGTTTTCAAACACAGGGGGCTTGCCAGAAGTTGTACTATATACAGAGGATAATTTTCACAAAAAACTGCAAAAAACCACAAGAGATATCTTCACAAACGAAAAGGAATTTTTGATATTTAAAAAATTCTGTGAAATGCAAAGCACAAAGGTATCTCTTTATCAAATTTTTAATCAATTAAAGAGTAAAATAAAAATTTCAAAAGATTTCCTATATAATGTAAGCAATAACCTACAAAAAAGAGAATTGATATATCTATTAAAAAAATACAACCAAGAAAAAGCAGCAAAAAAAGTCTATATCTTTGATTTTGCTATAAAAAATGGTCTAACTTTCAAGAAAGATTTTTTAAAAAGATTTGAAAACATGGTCTTCTTGGAGCTGTACAAAAGAGATAAAGAGATGTATTATAGCGACTATATCGACTTTTTTATCACAGACAAAAGAGAGGGAGTGATTTGTGCACCTTTTACACAAATAGAGAGAATCAAAGCAAAAATGAAGAGTAGAAACAGCCACTTTACAAATCTAAAACTACAGAAGATTTGGATTGTCACACTTGGCAATATTGGAGATTTCAAACAAAATGGTATAAATTTTACTCTAATCCCTTTTTGGGATTGGGTGCTAGGACGATAGATGTTATGCGGTATATAAAGTAGCAACTGACCTTCTTTTCTTTTATCTATAAACTTTTTTTTTGGGTGTCCGATTTAGTTTGTATCAATGGCAAGGATGTCACTGAAATTTAAAAGATAAAAGGATTTATCATGGGATTTAGAATCAACACAAATGTTGCGGCATTGAACGCGCATAACAGTTCAGTCATGAACAACAGGTTGTTAAGTAGTTCTCTTTCTAGATTGAGTTCTGGTTTGAGAATCAACACAGCAGCAGATGATGCATCTGGTTTGGCAATCGCCAATTCACTTAGAGCTCAAGCTAGTTCACTCGGACAAGCGATATCTAATGGTAACGATGCAATCGGTTTGCTTCAAACTGCAGATGGTGCTCTTAGCGAGTACGGTAACATCTTAAATACGATCAAAACCAAAGCTGTTCAAGCAGCGAGTGATGGTCAAAACACAAACTCTCGTCTTGCTATACAGAACGACATCAATGCGTTAATGAAAGAGTTAAACAATATCGCAAAGACGACTTCGTTCAACGGTCAAAAACTCCTATCTGGTACATTTACCAACAAAGAGTTCCAATTAGGCGCAAATGCAAATGAGAGTGCAAAAGTAAGTATCGCTTCAGCAGAAACAAGTCAAATCGGTCAAACAAGCAGAGCTGATTTAAATCTTGCGAGCGATCAAGGTGGTAATGTTCAGCTTACCCTAAAGAGTGCCTCTACAGGCAAATCAATTACCCTTAAAACTGTTGATATTAAGTACAATAACAACTACCAAAATGGTATTGGTGCATTGGCTGATCAAATCAACAAAAATAGTGGTGAGACAGGAATTACTGCAAAAGCAATCGTCTCAACAACAGCAGGTACATCAGTTGGTGCTGGAACAACAGGAAGTGATTTTGCAATCAATGGTGTAGCAATTGGGGCAGTTAGTGTTGCTGCAAACGATGCAAACGGCACTTTAGTAAATGCCATCAATGGCAAAACAAGCCAAACTGGCGTGACAGCAAGTATTACAGTTGATGGTAAACTCTCACTAAAAAGTGATGGTAGAAGTCTTAAAGTTACAGGCAACACTGGTTCAATCGGTGCTACAGCAAACCAACTAAGCACAGTAGGACATCTTCAGCTAGTTCAAGTGGGCTCAGCAGAGTTTCAAATCAGTGGAATCGGCACAGGTGCTGTTACGAATAAACTTACAACATCAGCTGATGTAACAACAGTTAAGGATTCTATACTTGCTTCGGGCTCTACAATCAAGTCAGGCTCTATTTTGAAAGCGGGTACTGTTACAGGTGGAAATGTAAAAGTAACAGCCGCACAAGTTACAACAACAATAGATAGTACTTTAAAAGCTGGTACTGTTCTTGGAAGCAGTTCTGTTTTTAAAGCTGGAACAACTGTTGGAGGAAAAGTTACTTTAAATGCTGCAACAGCACTTACACAAGATGCGATTGTCACAAATGGATCTACTTTAAAAACAGGCACAAAACTTGGTGTGGGAACTGTGATACAGCAAAACTTTACTGATGGAACCGGAACAAGTGCAGTTAGCTTTACAAAAGGTCAAGTGATTACTTCACAGTACACTTTACAATCTGACCTTACGCTTTCAGCGAATATGACTCTGAAGTACAGCACAACAACAGGTGATAATTCCAACATTGCTGCAGCTAGCACACTTCAAGCTAACTCAACACTAGGAGCAGATACAACACAAAAAGCTGGTGTATCTGTAACTCTATCGCAAGATATGGTTCTAAAGACAGGAAGTAAACTAGGAGTCAATACTACACTTCAAGCAGGTAGTACAGTAGGCGGTGATTTTACTGTAAGTGGCGATACAACAACTTACATACAAACTAATCTAAAATCTGGAAGTACTCTGAAATCTGGCGCTATTCTAAAATCTGGCTCAACCATAGGTGGAACGATAACTCTTGCGGCAATTACAGCTGGTAATTTCTTAAATGACATGCTTGTAAAGGCGGGGAGTACTATTAAAGGTGGTACAGTTATTGCAAAAGGCACAACCCTTACACAAGATATGACCTTCAATACCAATATAAATTTAAAAGCTGGTGATGTTCTTGTTAATGACCTAACCTTAACCAATGATACTGTCTTATCTAAAGATATGGTTCTTAAAGGGAGTAGTACTGCTACTTTAGCTGTTGGAAGCAAACTTCAAACAAACACTACTAATGCAGGAACAGTTGGGTTGAGCAATTCTCAATTTACTAACTTGTCCAACATAGATGTGACAACACTAGATGGAGCTATGAAAGCCATAGATACTTTAAGCGCTGCCATAAAAGATCTAGATAGTATCAGGAGTAGTTTGGGTTCTGTTCAAAATCAGGTAACTTCAACTATCAACAATATCTCAGTTACCCAGGTAAATGTAAAAGCTGCTGAGTCAAATATCCGTGATGTTGACTTCGCCGCAGAATCAGCTAAGTTCTCCAAGTTTAACATTCTAGCACAATCTGGAAGTTATGCCATGAGTCAAGCAAATGCTGTTCAGAAAAATGTTTTAAGATTGTTGCAGTAACACTCTTAATGATATAGACAAGAGCCTTTTGGCTCTTGTCTATCTAATGCTACGCTCAAATCTCTCTTTATACAGTTTAACAATCTTTTCTATCTCATCAAGGAGAATTGTATCTAAGGCAGCAATATGTTTTTTACTTTGTGTCAGATTTTGTGTATTTAGTGTATCTACGATAAAGCTCAATACGATTTTAAAATATTCATGAAGTATATCATCTATGATTGTTTTGTCTTTTTGAGATATATCAACTATAAACGGGAGTAGTTTGTTGTATAGATAATTTTCAATCTCTTTTGATTTTATCCTTCTCATTTGCATACATCTATCTAAAATATAGCTGGATCTTTCCAACTCTTTATCTATTTTTTGCCTATCTATATCCCTCAGTGTTGCCGATCCATTTTTATAAAAAAAACTCTTTATTTCGCGTTTCAAATCAATCTTGTCTATTTTTGTTATCAAAGATGTATCTAGTTTTTCACACCTTAATGGGGTTGTATATTCTAATCGTGCACCATCAGCTAAATTGTACAGAGCTTGAAAAGATCTTTTGTAGTATGCTAAAGCTTTAGAAAATTGAGTGATAGAGAATCTATAGTTTGGCTTGCTTGGCACAACATCTCGAAAGTTTCCACTGACATAGCAGACAGAGTCCTCAAACTCTATGCTCTCCTCTCGTTCGTTATATTTAAATATTTGAGAAGAGATATGGTGATCGATATGATCTTTCATAGTGTCAGCATCAAGTGCCAAATCCAAACCCAGCATATAAACATCAATAGCGCCTACAATCAATGGCAGTATAACAGCATACTCCCCAATTGTAGGCAAATTAAAAAAACCAAAACCAGCCTTGAGTGCAGTAGTCTGTTCGATACATACAGCCTTTTCCTGATCAAAAGACTCCAAAACTTTTTTATGCACGCTTGAGCCATAGATAAAGAGTGTATTATTAAAAAACTCTTTGTCTATATCTTGCAACAACAATAAAGAGGCATCTTCTTGGTGATCTATATGAACTACCATATCTGGCTGGACACCGCTCATGGAAAGATACTTGCATACCGATAAAACTGCAATGATGATAAATCTATCCTGATTTTTTTTGATCCACTCTATATGTTTTTGCACTGATGGCCCTGATGCAAGAGCCAAAACAGGATAAGATGAAAAAACAGTATCTTGGTATGTTCTAGAGATATTAAAAAACAGTCGGTTTTGAGCAATTTTTTCAATAACCGCAAATGTTCTCTCTATGTAGCCTTGAAATGGATATGTTATGTAGTCTTGAGACAATACAACACTTTGTAGGTTTTTAATCTCTTCGTTAAACTCTTTTATAAAAGGCAAAAATTTGATATAGAGATTATGCTCATAGCCATGATTTAAAAAATTTGTAAAACTTGTTTGTAGATTGCTAAACTCTTCTGCGACACTAAAATAGATATGTCTGTCTTTTAATGCAAAATAATCAGTTACAAATAAGGATAGCCTAAATAGTTCTAAGCTATTCTCTTTTATAAAAATAACTTGAAGTTTGTGTTTTTTGGCAATCAACGGTATATGCACTCCAAGACCACTCCCTAAAAAGATAAATTTATAGAGATTTTTCATCGAAGAGCTATCTTTTGGTGCAAACTTAGCATTATAGTGTATAAGTTTAGCGCTTGCCCACAAAGAGCTTGAAAAATTTTCTATGCTCTCTAACTCCTCTAATGCACTCTCTTCTACATCAAACCTCTGCTGTGCTTCAAAGACTGAGCCTGTACGCTTATATGTGATGGATGATAAAAGCTGTTGCGAATATATTGTACTGTTTTGTCCATACAACAATGCACCTGTTTGGATATCTTTGATGTCAAAGTAGTCATCTTTATACTCCAAAGATAGACTCTGTTGATACTGCTTATGTTCGACAGCAAGCTCGAATGTCACTATTTTTTTGTATAATTCTGGATGTTGTTGTTGTAGATACTCCATATTTTGATTGTATCTTGCTATCGCTTGTTCTTGTATATTTTGCATCTATGCCATTCTTTCATAGATTCTCAATTGTGAGTGAAAACCATCTTCTGTTACAAAACCGTAAATCTGACTATCAGTAGCTATCAATTTATAATTTGGCAAAAATGTATCATAATCTTGAGACAAAATTGGCTCATCTACTCCTACTGAGAAATCATCACTTTTTTTTCTCTTTCCTTCTTGCATATTTCTAAGAAGTATGAACTTTGGCTCTAGCTTGTCAATATAGTGGCAGTAATTTGCCACAACTACTGGCTCCATCTCTTGAAAGGATATGTAATTTACAAACAAATCAATCTTTCCTTTTAGCTTTGGTATCTGCCAAGCACATATATTTAAAGCTTTGTATTTTTCGTTTAGTTTTTCTATATCTAAAATCTCTATATCTCTTGTATCTTTGTAAGTTGCGATGCTTTCTTGTCCAAAAACTTCTTGAAGGTAGTATGAAGATACAAATACAACTGGAGGGATATCCGCGTTGATATAAAATATGTTATTTCGTTCATCCCCCAATAAAATCTCACCTAAAGAGCCAAACCCTCCGCCTATCTCCATTACTGTATGGATGTGCAAGGTATCAACATTCTGCTTTAAGAAACTAAGCCCTAAAAGGTAGTTTAGAAATGACCTAGAAAAAGCTCTGCCTTCTATCTCGTGTTGCTCTATAGGGTTACCCACTTTACT
>JALUXQ010000057.1 GCA_027013265.1 Campylobacteraceae bacterium
TAAATTGACCCATCATTCCTCCAACAAATGCCATAGGAACCATTGTCATAATGATTGCTAAAGTAGCAATATTTGTTGGTGCACCAATTTCATCTGTTGCTTTAATCATAAGCTCATCGTCACTGAGATGTGCTGATTCAACAGAGTGGTAATGTCTATGAATGTTTTCAATAACAATAATAGCTGCATCTACTAGTAGTCCAAGTGCAAGTAAAAATGCAAAGAGCGTAATTCTATTGATTGTCTGCCCACTTAAATATGCTATAAAAAGAGTGACTGCTAAAATAGCCGGAACTGTAAAAGTAACAATAATTGATTCTCTCCATCCAAGTACAAAAATAAGTAAAACAGCGATAATTACAATTGAGAGAATAAGATGCATCATAAGTTCATTTACTGCATCATCAGCTCTCACTCCATCATTTCTAGTAATTACATAACTAATACCATTTTTCTTTAAGACATCTTTATATTGTTCAAGATTTTTTTTGACTTCATCTGCAATATTTACTGCGTTTGTACCTTGTAATTTTGATACTGTTAAGGTGACTTGGTTGTCAAATTTTGAAAATTTATTTTTGCCTTCTCTTTTTGCAATGAGTGCTGATTTGAAGTTTTGAATATCATAAGAGTCTTTAACATTCGCTACTTGTTTAAGATATATTGGAGAACCCATATACTGTGCTACTATAATATTTCCAACATCTTTTGCACTCTCAATTGCATTTTCAACACCAACCATGACTATTTTATTGTCTTTTGTTCTGTTTTTTACGGCAGGTACGTTGTATGCTAGTGCTTGAACAGCTTGCATAACCTGTCCCATAGAAAGATTATAACCAGAGAGTTTATTTAGATCAACTTCTATATTAAATTGATGTTTATGTCCACCTTTAAGTGCAGTTACCGCAACATTTTTAAGACCATTGACTTTATGTTGAATCTCTTTTACTTTATCATAGAGTTCTGTCTGATTTAGTGTTCCATTAGAATAAAATGCAACACTTAAAATAGGAATGTCAATATCAATATCTAGTGGTTTGATAATAGGATTTCTAGCTCCCTTAGGAAACATATCTGAATTTTGCATAATTTTGTCATAAACTTTTAAATTAGAAGCTTCTTTCTTTTGACCAATAAAAAATGCTGCGTTTACAATACCAACATTATCCATAGCAGTTCCATAAATATGGTCAACCCCTTTAATCTCTTTAAGTTTTCTTTCCAAAGGTTTTACAATGATTTTTTCTACCTCTTTTGCAGTTGCACCGGGAAGGGCAACAATAACAGTTGATCCACTGACAACCATTTGAGGATTCTCTTCACGAGGCATAATTTCAAGAGAGAGGTATCCAAGTACTAATAAAGAAATCCCTAAAACGATTGTTAAGGGATTTCGTAAAAAAGCCTTGGCTAGTTTCCCTGCCGAGTCACCAGGTTCATAAATTTTATGATGTTTCATATTTACTTTCCTTAGTTTATAGATACTGTTGCATACATACCTGGATACACAGATCTATGGTGTGATTTAAAAGATATTTTTACCTTAAATGTATGTGTCATTGGATTTGAATTTGGAATAATTGCAGTAACTTTTCCAATCTCTTTAATGTGTTGTGACGGAATATTGACTATAACTTTTTTTCCACGTTTGAGTAAATGTAAGTCACTTTCAGCAACTTCTACAGAAACTTTTAAATCACTTAAGTCAGAAAGAATAATAGCTGGCATACCTGGCATTGCCATCTCACCTACACGAACATTAACTTTGATTACAACTCCATTATTTGGAGCAGTAACATTTAAGTATTTATATTGATTTTTTACCTCTTTTAGTCTCTCTTTTGCTTGTTCAACTTGTTTTTGAGAAATTTCAACTAAATCACGAAGGTTTTTAGCAGCAAGTGCAAGATTCTCTACTTCATATCTAGAAACCATATCTTTAGCAAGTAGTCTTTTATTTCGTTCAAGATTTAATTTTACATTTGTAAATTGGTTTTGATACATTTGCAAAGAGAGTTGTGCTTGAGAAATTGCAAGTTCTACTTGAGATTTCGCTGCATCTATCTCTTTTGAATCAATACTGTAAAGGAGTTGTCCTCTTTTAACAGAATTACCTTCTGAAACATTTACTCGTGTTACAAAGCCCATAAAGCGACTTGTAATCATTTTTTTGTTATCAGATATAACTGTTCCAGAAAGAGTTAATGTCTCTGCGATAAGTGAAGCACTCAGTGCCAGTAGTATTAGTAGTTTTTTCATTCTAGTTTTCTCCGTTTGCTAATTTTTCTAAAGCAAAAACTGCTTCAGTGCGTTTATTTTTTGCTTGTTGTAGTTGTAAAATTTTCTCTATTTGAAGAGATTGTTTGATAATGACATCACTCATAGAGACAAGTTTTTCTTTATATCTGTATTCGTAGTTTTCATAAATTGCGTTTGCCAGCGCAAGCTCTTTTTCAAGTGAAGCTATTTCAACATTTATACTTTTGATTTTTGTTCTTATTTTTGCAAGTTTAAGTGCTATACCCTCTTTTGCAAGCTCTACTTGAGAACTCATTTTGAGGCGATCTAGTTTTGCTTTTTCGAGTTTAGAGTTATCAGTTCCACCATTAAAAAGGTTCCATGTAAGTCTTGCACCTATTGTATAGGCTTTATGGTCGCTTGCATTACCTAAGAAAGTATTGTCTGCAGTTGAAACTTCTCCAAATGCACCAACAGTAGGATAAAATGCACCCTCTGCTGCACCTTGCATTGATTTTCTTATTGCAAGACCTGTTGTTGCTTTTTTTATGTCTAAGTTAGCTTTTAAAATTTGAGCATCTGTATAAACAGGCATTGGAACATCTGTTTTAGGTGTCTTGATTTCAGTTACTTTTTTGTCGAGTAAAAAGCTAATATATTGTAAAAGTAGTTCTTTATTTGCCTTCATTTGTACTAAAAGTCTTGTAACATTTCCTTTTTTTGCTTGTACTTCTAAAAGGTCGACTTTTTTTGCATACCCGACTTCTATCATTGTTTTTGTAGTGTTTTCTAAAGTGTTAATATTATTCATTACTATATTTAAGTGGGCTATAGATGTGTCAAGTAGTGCTACATCGTAGTAGCTTTTTCTTAGTTGGTATATTTTTTCATTTTCAATTTTGTCTTTTTCAAGTTTTTTCATTTTAGACATCTCTTTCATGATGTCTTTATAGCTTGAAATCGCAAAGCCTGTAAAGAGAGGCAGTTCGTATTTTAGTTTACTTTGAAAAAAGTTTCTATATCCTGGATAGTTCAATGTATTTGGCGGTGTCGTTAGATATGTTGGATCTGTTTGTGCTGGCATATTGGAAGCACCAAATCCAAAGTCTCCAAATGTCGCCTCTCGTGAACTAAGCT
>JALUXQ010000058.1 GCA_027013265.1 Campylobacteraceae bacterium
ATCAAATTTTCCATGAGTCAAAAGAGTTCTTTCATATGCACCTATCGCTAATTTTACATTTTTAAAACTTATCACTCCATCAAACGCATCTTTGAAAGCCTCTTGGTATATCGGACTTTTCTTGAGTCTATCAACTAGTTCTTTTGGAGTCAAGTTCATTTCAAAATGAGCTTGAATAGGACCTCCAGCTTGTTCCTCCACACTTTTAGCTCTTCCATCCCAAAATAAAAATTTGGACAATGAAGCATCTAATACAGTAGGAGAATTTAGATGTTTTGGATTTACTCTTTTTTTAAAACCTATGGCAGCGGGGAGATTGTCATCTCCTCCTTGGCTCAGTTTATGACAAGATGCACATGTAAGAGTCTCATCTCTTGATAAAAGTGGCTCAAAGAAAAGAGTTCTTCCAAGGCTTACTTTTTGTGGAGTCAAACTATTTTTTGTTATTTTTTGTAACTCTTGATAGTTTTTTGGAGTAGATTTTAGCCCATTTTTTTTAGCCAAGCTTCTCAATCTCTGATCATCACTGTTTTGTGCAAAACTCAAAGACAATACAAGAACAAAGACCAATAAAATTTTCATGATAGTACATCAGTAAAAACTGCCTTTGCCCCTTCTTCAAAAAGTTTAACTCTCTCTTTTTTGTCATTTACTGTGAATATATTCACAAAGATTCCAGCATTGCTGAGGTTTTTTATCAAATCAGAATCTGCTATTTGCAAGGCAGGGTTATAACTTCTTACTTTTAATCGTTTCAAGCGCTTCACTAAATCCTTTGAGTGATTTTTTTCTTCAAGCGCTGCTGTATCGATATGCGGATTGATTTTAAAGGCTTGTCTTAAGTATTTATGGTTAAAGGATGAGAGTAGAGTTAGGTTTGCCATGACATGCTTCTCTATCAAATCTATTATGGTCTTTACAGCAGTTTTATCGTAAGCTGTTCTTGATAGATCTTTTATCTCTATATTTACAGGAAAATTATGCTTTCTTAAAACTTTCAAAACTTGATCTAGCGTCAATATTCTCTGAGTTTTCAAGGCTTTTAGCTCTTCTATCTTAACAATGCCGTTTTCTATCGTTTTAAATGGATCATCTCGTAAAAACCAAGAGCCAAAATCTAATTTTAAGAGTTGTTTATATGTATAATCTCTAACTCTATAAGGTTTTTTAAACTCTTTAAACTCTTTTACATTGCTAGTTCGTTCAAGCGTATTATCATGAATGATGACAGGAATGCCATCTTTGGTAAAGGCAACATCTAACTCTATAAAGTCACTATTTTTCATCGCTTCCTTGAAAGCTGACATGGTATTTTCTGGCCTAATAGACCTAGCACCTCTATGTGCTACTATAAGTTTTTTATCTTTATCAAAATTTTCCCAAAATCCCATGAATAACCCTATTAAGTGTCTGACCACAATAAAATGATAGTATTCTACCATGTTATTGTTTATAGATTATGTACTTCTCTATTTTGAAACAAATACCTTATCTAAGCAATACACGATTTATGCCCCTTGCATTTTCCTCAATCGGTCTAATACCGCTAAAATTTCTACATTCTTGATTGTTAATTGTCTTTGTAAAACCTTAGATTGCTTTTTATCTGCATGTGTAAGTTTTGCGATAATCTTTGCTGCTTCTTTTTCTAGCTTTGCTAGTTGTTTATATAAACTATCTATGGCACTCTGAGCTGCACCTTTAGTAAGTTGCCCATCTTTTATCTCTTTGATACTGATTTTACCATCTTTGTTTTTATCTAATTTTAATTGAATATTGATGATGTCATTTATCGACATAAAATTTGAATTATCTTTTTTGATTTGGATTACTGAACTAATAGGCAATACTTCAATTGGTTTTAAAATAGTTCCATTTTTTTTATCAACTATGCGTCTTGCGTCAAGTGATTCGGCTACACTAATCATACCGTCATGATTTTTATCTGCATTAGCTACATTCAAATCTTTAAGAACAAAATCAGAAATTTTTTGTATATATTTTTGGGCTCCTCCTTTTGCTATAAGTATGCCTTTATGCTGGCTAAACCCTCGTTTGTATTCACTTTCCAATCCACCTAATATGCTATTATCAATAGCCACAACTTTATCCCCATAAATCACGGCAGTTTTATTTGGCTCATTATTTGCCATCTGTGCCTTTTTGAGTAAATCTTTAGAGAGATATATTTTATCTTTTTGTAAAATTTTATTAGTATGCTCATAAGAGTTATTATTTGTATTTATTTTCATAGTACATAATAAATCGTTTTATTTTAAATTTTTTGTAATCCTTCAAGTAATTTGATTTATAAAATCTACATGAGCACTTGTTGCTTAGAAATTTCGTTTTTCATTTTAAAAAAGTTTTCTGTGCCTATATTGCTAGGTTTTTTTAAAGATTCTAATTTTACTTTTTTCTCTTCTACGCTTTTTTTAATAAGTGCTAAAAGTTCTTCTTTTGTTAATTTTCCTCCAGCTTTATATAGAGTGTTAAATGTAGCATTAGCATCTGCAGCTGGTGCGTCATCATGTTTATTCATATATGCGAAAAACTCACTTTTTGAGATAGGATGTGCTAAACCATCTGTAAGTATTCCTGCATCCGCAGCCGCATTTACAAAATTTTGTTTACTTATAGATGTATCCATATGGTAAACAGAATTCAAAATCGCCATATATATTTTTTTTGATATTGTTACCCTCTCACCTGAAGGCTTGTCTATAAAATCAATAGCATTATTAGGATTATTTCCAATCGCATCGTCTATATGTTTTTCATAAGTTTTAGGGTTAACTTCTTGACCTTTTGAATTTAACCAAACTGTTTTTGAAAAATGAATAGAGTTACTAACTTGCATCTGTTTTTCCTCTTAGGCACTTTTTTCTTTTAGCAGATGTTCTAAAGTTGCATTTTGATTTTCTTGCTCTTTGTTACTTTGTTCATAAAGAGATAAAAAATCTTTTAAAACAGCTACAGTACCTATGTTGTCTTTAACAGTATTATTGATAATCTGCTGTATTTTGCTCATGATTTCATCATGATTGTTTTTCGAGAAGTCTCTCGCTCCATGGACAATATTACCACTTTTGTCCATTTTTATACTGGTCGTTAGCTCTAAACTAATTATAGCTTTTATTTTACCTTTTTCTTCATCACTTTTGCCTTCAAGTGATTTTGCAAGTGCTTTGTTTGCTTCATCACTTAAACCCTCTAGTGGTCGATTTGCACTTAGATGAGAAAACTCTTTTTCTTCACTTGGAGATAGATGATAACGCTTATCCCATAAAGTCTCATAACGAGACTCATGTTTGGGAATAGTTTTTTCTGCTGTGTATGATTGTAAAAATTTTTCTACTGTATCAAGTATGCC
>JALUXQ010000059.1 GCA_027013265.1 Campylobacteraceae bacterium
TTAATTTTTGACTCAAAAAGGTATCATAATTGCTGTTTAATATACCTAGTTTGTTTATAATTTTGTCATATTTTTCATAGTTATCAGATACATTTTCCATCTGCACTGCTTTGTAGAGAACCAAACCCAAAGACAGAATAAATATTATAAAAAATATAAAACTAGGCTCCTTGCCATAGCTGACAACAGTCTCTTTTGCATATTTTATATTCACTGTTTTGCCAACCTACCAGTCAATGATTTTAAGAAAACTACTATCTTATGTACATCACTTTTTTTAGCAACTCTTCCTAGTTGATACTCTAACATAAATCTTACCACATCGCTTAGTTTGTTATATCTGCCATCATGTAAATATGGCGCAGTTCTCTCTATATTTCTAAGTGTCGGGACTTTAAAAAAGTACCTATCTAGTCTATTTTTTGTCACTTCATACCTACCCAATCTTCTACTCTTTACATCTTCAAAAACTCCAAATTTAGCATAAAGATTACCACCGATATTTATACCATTGTGACATGATATGCAACCTTTTGTTTTAAAAAGCTCATATCCCTCTTTTTGCATAGAAGTAAGAGCGCCTTTATCCCCTCTTAGGTATTTGTCAAATGGTGCGTTTGGAGTTATAAGTGTTTTTTCATATTCAGCTATAGCATCTACTATATTCTGTTTCGTTATGCCATTTTTATATATGGCATCAAACTCCTGCTTATAACTACTCTTCTTAAGAGTTTTTATGAGGTTTGGAAAGCTATTTCCCATCTCTTTAGGAGCCTCTATTGGAGCTGAGGCTTGCTCTTTAAAATCCTTCGCTCTGCCGTTCCAAAATTGAACAAAATTGTATCTAGCATTAAAAACCGTAGGAGAATTTATGTTACCAAGTTGCCCTTTTATACCATGTGAAAACTTACTATTGTCATCGCCACCATCACTAAGTATGTGGCAATTTTGACAAGCTATCGTTCCATCCTTAGATAAAATAGGGTCAAAAAAAAGCTTATGCCCTAAAGCTACTTTTTGAGGATTTACATCATCTACTTTTAGAGGGATTGGGGTAATATCACCAGAAAATAGCAAAACAGACATGAGATAAATAGACAAAATGACTCTAACCACGAACATACTCTCCACTTTTGATAATATACTGCAACAAGTTTAACATTATAACATAAATATTACGCTATAATCCTTCAAAAGAAACATTGGGATATAATTTGAAAATCACAGCTATAATTCCGACATTCAATAGAGTGAACTATCTGCCCCGTGCTATAAATTCTGTAAAAAACCAGACTTATAAATTAGCTGAAATCATAATAATAGATGATGGATCTACTGATGAAACAGAGAAAACTTTAAGTCAGATTAGCAAAATAAAAGTGATAAAAACTAAAAACAAAGGTGTCTCACATGCTAGAAATACCGGCATAAAAGCCTCTAAGCATGAATGGATTGCTTTTTTAGACAGTGATGATATCTGGATGCAAAGAAAGATGGAACAACAGGTTATTTTTCATAAAGCAAATCCAAATATACTCTTTTCTCACACAGGTGAAAGATGGCTGAGAGATAATAGGCATGTAAAATATCCAAAATCACTAAAAAAGCCGTCTGGTGAGTGTTTTTTACAAAATATCTCTACATGCAAGATAGCAACAAGTTCGGCACTGATACACAAGAGTATCTTTGAAGAGGTTGGATACTTTAATGAGGAATTGAGTGTTTGTGAAGATTACGACTTATGGCTTAGGGTTACAAACAGATACAATATCGGTCTTATAAACAAGGAGTTGATAACAAAATTTGCTGGTCACAAACAGCTTTCATCTTCTATATTTGCAATAGATAGATACCATATATATTCACTTAAAAAATTCTTAAACTCAAGGTTTAGCGATGAAGTAAGACAAGAGATTATAAGAAAATGCAATATCCTTATAAAAGGTGCAAAAAAACATAAAAATCAGGAGATATTAGAAAAATATTCAAAATTATTAGAGGAAATATAGTATCCTTATGCTGTAACTTATTACTCCACCAAGTAACTACATCAAAAGTTGAGTTAGTTACTTGGTGGAGTAATAATTATCTTTATTTGTCATTTTATAGACAAAACTAAAGACTTCTGCCACAGCTTTGTATAGATTTTGGGGTATGTCTTTATCTAATTCAACTTTACTCAAAAGCTCCACTAAATCTTCATCTTTTTTGATGGGCAGATTGTACTCCTCGGCAATTTTTATGATTCTTTTTGCCACCTCACCTTTGCCCTTTGCTTTTACTTTTGGGGCTCTATCTTTTTGCTTGTCATACTTTAGGGCTACTGCTTTTTTTATATTAGACATGGATATTTACTCCAGAACCGATTTGTTGGGCATCGACATATGACTTTGTATCTTTTTTTATTTTATCATCTTTTAGTGAATCATACAAATATATATTTGAGGGAATCAAGCCAACACTATTGATGCCCTGCTTTAAAATCTGCAAATTCTCTCTTATACGAGCCAAAAACTCTTCACTTTTTGTAAAGATTGAGATGTTTATAGAGATATCGTCAAAAAGCATTATAAGTAAATCTATCTTTCCAAAATCTTTTAGCTTTAGATTTATCTCACAAAAATACCTCTTCTGCTTTAATTTTTTGATACTGATTTTCCCCTCATCTAGTCCACTCCAAACAAGTGGAAGATAGAGTATATTTGCATTTGCACTAAAAGATAGAAGTTGATAATAGTTGATATTGGTCAGCACCTTGTCTATCTTTGCCAAAGTGTCAGGCATGTTTAAATTGCTAGTTTTACTTATCTCATCTTTCACATAAAGAAGATTTGCCTTAATGTCTGTCGCTATCTCTTCTTTTAGATTTGTAGGTGCAAGTAGTGGTTGATTTGGAACTATTTCTTTAGCTATTAGCTCCGCTTGAACTCCATTATGTAAAGCTTGAACAATTCTTGAAACCTCTACATGTAGGTTTGCCTTTGGCTGACTTATTATCAATTCTGTTTTGATAAGATTTACCGATCTTTGGAGTTTTTCACTTAAATTTAGATTTAAAATATCTGCTTTATTGATGTTTGGCATATTTTGAATTTTGGTGATTATCTGGGTAAGCTTGGCAATATCTTCTTTGATTTGTGGTTTTAAAAAATCAAGCCTATTTAGATTGTCAACTATCTGTTTTGAGAAAGTTTTTATCTCTTTAGTGGAAATTACCATATCATTTGAAATTTTTGATTCTACAGTTTGACTCG
>JALUXQ010000060.1 GCA_027013265.1 Campylobacteraceae bacterium
GAGATTGTAAAGCCCATGATTTAGAAAATCTCTATGTGAGCGATGCATCCTTTATGCCCACAGGGGGAAGTGTCCCCTACACTTGGACCATCTATGCCAACTCATTTAGAGTTGCGGATGCTATAAAGAAAAAACTAACTTTTTATTTTTAAAAAAAGGGAGAGGAAGTATTCATTAAGACAATCTATGATAAAATATTTTCAAACATAAGTGCCTGACATAACAAAAAAAGGAGAATACATGTTTTTAAGATTACTATTTTTTGTTTTATTGAGTATTTTTAGTACTACAGTAAGTGCTGCACAAAAGCAAATGCCTATTGTTACCTCTATTGATTGGTTAAAAACTCATATAAATGACAAAAATCTTGTTATTATCGATGTAAGAAAAGAGCAGGCTTATAAAAAAGGTCATATTCAAGGTGCTATAAATATGCCTGTTATGAAAGATTTTTTTACTCCAAAAACACTCAGACTGCCAAAATTAACATACCTTGAAGAACTTTTTTCTAATGCTGGAATTGATTCAGATGCAAAGATTGTCGTATATGACAATGGGCAATTTTGCTGGGCAGCTAGAGCTGTTTGGGTATTTAAAGTTCTTGGACATAAAAATGAGAGTCTCTTAAGGTATGGATATGGTGATTACATAAAAAATAATCTGCCAATATCTCAAAAAACTCCAAAAAAAATAAGAACAGAATTTATTGCCAGAGCCAACAATGAAATGATTGCAACAAAATTAGATGTTTTGATAGCTATCCAAAACAAAGCACTTATCTTAGATGGCAGGTCAGAAGATATGTATATGGGAAAGACCTCAGTTGCTAAAAGATATGGTCACATACCAACTGCTAAACTATTTAGTGGGTCAAATAATTATGAAGTAACAGATAGAGGAAACAAACTTAAAAATTTTAAAGAACTTAAAAATGTTTACAAAGTATTGCCTAGAAACAAACATATCATCATATATTGTCAAGATGGTGCTGATGCCGCATTAGATGACTTACTAATGCAAAAGCTTGGGTATAAAACTTCAGTCTATGAGGGATCATGGCTAGAATGGGCGAATGATGAGAAACTTCCCATTGTTAATCCCTCTAAAAAAGAGTAAAAAGAATTTCAAATGCTAAAAACTTATAAACGCTCCATTAGACAAGAGCTACTAAATATTATATTTTCCATTGTGATGATAACTACAGTAGTAGGGTATGCGATATTTATTAAAGCATATATGGACAATGAGCAGAAGAGAGATCTCTCTTTGGCACAGACAATTAGCCAGATTATAGGTCAAGATGTTGCTAAAATTGTCTACGAAAACGACATATCTATAGCAAGTGATGTGACAACGCAACTGAGCTCTTTTACAAATTTACATGAGGTTATCCTCTACAAAACAGATGCAAAAGTGCTATTTGAGTACTCTAAAGATAATGAAACACACAAAAGTGGTAAATTTAACAAAAATATGCTTACAAATGTTAAAATCAAAAATGGAAAGTTACAATTTTATAGTAAACTATTTTATAAAGGAACTTTTCTCGCATACACAAAATTTGTTTTTAAAACAAAGACCATAAAAGATATACTTTTAGAAAGTATCCCTTTTCTTATTTTGATGCTTGCTGTTATACCGTTTTTAGCCTATATTTTATCAAGATATCAAGCAAATAATTTTACAGCCCCCATACTTACCTTAGTAAATTTTTTAGAAAACATCAAAGATGAAAGTTTTTTACACAATAGAATTAAAACAAAAAAAGAGAATGAATTTGGCATACTTTATGATGAGATAAATATCATGTTGCAAAGGATGGAGGATTCGTTAAGTCATGATAATTTGACAGGACTTCGCAATAGAAATGCTTTAACTCAAGATATCTCTATATTGCAAAACAGTGCAAACATAATGTTAGTAGATATTAGTGCATTTAAAGAGATTAATGATGTTTATGGAAATACTTTTGGAAATAAAGTTCTTAGAGAGTTTACAAAAATTTTAGATCAATTCTTCCATAAAGTTACCAATACAACCATATATAGAATCGGCGGAGATGAATTTGCAATTCTTGCTACAAACAAATCAGTTGATGAACTTATGCAAATTGGCACAAATTTGGAAGAGTTTATTAGAAAACAAAATTTAAAAATAGACAACATTCTCACTAACCTCTCTGTACGCGTTGCAATAAACAATGTTGTCCCTTTGCTTGAGAATGCAGACTTAGCACTCAAAGCTTTAAAAGAAGTTACAAACAAGCGAGTGGTCAAGTATGAAGAGAAGCTAAGTATCAAAAAAGAGTGGCAAAAGAATCTTGAAGTTATCAATATGGTTAAATCAGCTCTTAAAGAGGATAGGATTGTTCCCTACTTTCAAGGTATAGTAAATTTACAAACCATGAAAATTGAAAAGTACGAAGCACTTGTACGGTTGATTTTACCTTCTAGTAAAGTTCTCTCCCCTTGTGATTTTTTAGATATAGTAAGTAAGACTCCTTACTATTATGATATTACTGAAGTTATGATTACAAAGACAATTAAAGTAGCAAAAGCTAATCCTACGCAGAGATTTTCCATTAACTTTTCTATGAAAGATATAACAAATAAAAATATCATTGATACTCTTTTTAAACTCTTTGATGCAGATAAAGAGACAGCAAAAAGAGTAGATATCGAACTGCTTGAAACAGAATTGGTTGCAGTTGAGGATAGTCGTATTGATGATTTTATCTCAAAAGTACATAGTTACGGTTCCAAAATACTCATAGATGATTTTGGAACAGGATACTCAAACTTTGCTTATTTGTCAGATTTGGATGTTGACATTTTAAAAATTGATGCTTCCATCACAAAAGAGATTATAACAGATCCTAGAAAATTACATATTGCAAAAACAATTCACGCCTTTACCTCTGGAATGGGTATGCTCAATGTGGCTGAGTATGTTGAAACAAAAGAGACAGCATTGCGTTTAAAAGAGATGGGTGTAGAGTATGCACAAGGCTATCTCTTCTCTAAACCATTGCCTGAACCACTAGAAAATAGTGATGTTAAACAACTAAACCTTAAAAAATAATTTAAGCTGATTTTTAAACAAGGAGGGATACAATTGTTTATAGCTAGTGGAAGATTTCTAAAAAAGAAGACTTGGATTACATTAAGAGGCACTCACAAAGGAACAACACAAAAATAGATGATTTTAAAAAAATATG
>JALUXQ010000061.1 GCA_027013265.1 Campylobacteraceae bacterium
CTTTTTGTACACCTTCTTTCATATCATTTATGTATGTTACGATATGTTTTATCTGTCCATTGGAAAAGTAATATATCTCTTTTCCTGCAAGTTTGCCATAATTGTAGTTTATTTGTGCAATTTTATCACCTTGTTTGTTATACCATACGAGCTCTCCATCACGCTTTCCATGAATATAATTAACCTGATATGCTAAAGTACCTTGGATATAATAAATTTTTTCTATACCATTTTTAATACCCTTTTTTATCTTGGTATTGGTTCCATCGATATAGTGTGTTTCTGATTTTAGTTCACCTGTTTTAAAATATGTTTTTACCAATTCGGCGTATAGTGTATTTGAAGCAAGAAGTGCTATCAAAAGCAAATGTTTGTATAATAACTTCATAATAGTTGTATCCTTGTATCTAATTTGATATATTATCTCTCCCTATTAAGGGAGAGATAAGGAAAAAGATTATTTCCAGCCGTTTTTAACAATTTGAGTAGAGTTTTTATATGGATATTTTTTAACTAACTCTTCTACAGAAAGTTTTTGATCTCCCTCTCTCATAAAGTGAGCCAAAGTTACTGCACCCCAGTAGTCTTTTGCATATGCAGTTTTTCTAAGTTGCAAAGGAACACCTTTTTTATTGACCGTGTGACATGCTGCACATGTTACAGGACCTGCATATTTTCCATCTGGAGAGTACTGTAATGCCTGTTCATGTGTTGTTACATCAACGGAGCGATTTTTACCGTCGTATCTTGTAGAGTAGAGACCATGTGTAGATTCGTGACATGTTTGGCATGCAATACTACCATGTGCTTTAGAATATCTATATAAAGAGTATTTATTTGGTAAGTCAATCGGAAAGTATTTCCCGCCAGTATTTCGTTCTACAAATGGAGCTGTATGGCAGTCTGCACAATGTGGTTCTGAAGCCGATAACCACCAGTCATTACCACCCGATGCTGCAGAATATGGAACTTTGCCACCTTTATGGTAATTCCAGGGTTTTAGGTCTAGTTTACCATCTTTTCCAATATTTTTAACAAGTGTTGCAGATTTATGTTCGGTATAGTATTTCATGACCTCATTAATGCCTGTTGTCTTAGGGTCAGCAAGTGCAGCAAATTTTTTCGGATCCCCTCCAGCAACAACTCTTATCATCTCTTTAAGCGATTTATTTCTTAGAGTTTTTCCTTCTTGCTTTGAGTCATTTGTGATATTATCATAATTTTGGAATGCTTGAGCAACTTTTGTATGACAGTTTGTACAATATAGTCCACGCAAAACTTTGGAAGGCTTTCCATGCTCATCTTTTGTCGAAACATGATTATATTGCCATTTGCCGTAATCATTTAAGAAGAAAGGAGGTTTTGCGTTTGGATTTGAGTGTGCATCACGCCTTACATAACAACCACCACCAGATAATCTAATATCTCCTTTAGAAAATCTGCCTTCACCATATCTATCTGTTACTCTATAAGGGTTAGAATCATCATTCATATTTGAATTTTGAAAGTGAGTTGGGTGGCAAGATTGGCATGATTGTGTTCTGCTTGCACCATCTGGCATGGGAACCATGCCTAAGTGAAAACCATGAATAGCTTCCGTAAGTGTTTTTGCCTTCACTACTTTATATCCTGTAGCAGTTGGACGAGGCTCTTGTAAGTTACCAGAAATATTATCACCATGACAGTCAGCACAGTTTACCATTCCAACTTTACCAAGTCTATTACCAGAGGCATTTGGTTTATAGCTAGCCAAGAAATGTGTCCCTTCATTTTTATCATGCAAAGCAAGAATATCTATAGAGGCTTCTGCTAAACGAGCCATATATTCACTCTCATCAGGATAGGACTTCCAATAGTTATACTCTTGATCAGAAGCTTTTATGCCCGCATCTCTTGCCATTTGTGCTGCTTTACCATTTCTTGAGTGACAAGCATAACAGTTTGGAATATCGACAGGGTTTGTACCAAAGTATGAGACATTGGTCCCGTTTGAGTTTTTTATATTTTTTCCTGTTCTATCATGTATCTCTACCGTAGAGCGTTGAAATTGTTGAAAATCTTTTTGAGTTACAGAACGAATTGTGCCTTTTCTTGTAGAGTCATTGAATGCTGTGAGAGGAAGCCCGAGTGCATCCCAAACATGAGAGAGGTTAATACTAGTTTAACATTTTTCACAGCAGGTACAAGTGTGTCAGTCATGACAATATTGCCACCGTTTTTTCCTGCATAAGACAGGTATCCACCAGATACAGGTTTGCCTGAAGAACCTGCATCGATTTTTACTGGTATTTGACGGCCAATACGCAATCTGTTTTTATCACTTACGCCTTCTGGAATGGTACCTTCTAAATCTTTGTATATATAAAGGTGTGTCCAGACATAGTTCGCTACATTATCGCCTGCAGAATCTAAGTGACCATCCCCGTCAGCATCTTTTCTTACTGACCAGTACTTCATCTTGTTGCCTTCACTATAAGTATTATCTTTTACATAATAGTAGAGTTTAATATCATCGTCAGGCGTTAATAGTTTTGGTAGTTCGCCATCTTTGCCACCTTTGATAGCCTGTGCCTGAATAGAGTTATATGGTGGTATAACGCAACAGTAATCCATACTGAAACCAACCAGTGCATACCAAGTTCATAGTTGATAAATACATTGTAGTCGTTTTTTGGTTCATACCCATGCACCTTTTGCCCATCTGTATATACTTCCACATATGGTTTGAGCTTATTGAGTTTGAACGGCGGGTTCTTGTCATAAGCCAACACAGTTGTTGTTAAAATAAAAGCAACCAATGCAACCATAGAAACTAATATTTTCTTTTTTACTATAGCTTAACGCCTCCTTTTTTAAGATGTCACTATTATGACATCTTAATTTTTAAAAATAGATTAAAAGCTTAAGAAAAAGTTAAAATTCAAGTTTCGAGTAATAAGTAGCAAGGCAGAGACTCTGTGTCTCTGCCTGCATTTTTTAGCAAGAGTATGTTGATTTAAACTCGAACGCTGTTGGTCTGCCTTCATCTGGCCAAACCTGAGTTTCAAATTTATACTGTTTATATGTGCTTATAAATCTATCACTCATGACTGATTTTAGATAATCCTGATCTTTTAAAAGTGCCTCTAATGCTTCTCTTAGTGTATGAGGCATTTGAGCAATTCCCTTTTCTCTGATTTCATCAAGGCTTAATTCAAACAGAT
>JALUXQ010000062.1 GCA_027013265.1 Campylobacteraceae bacterium
AGTTTATATTTACCTTTCCGCTCACATATATCTGAGTATTGTCAAAATCAGGGAAAAGCTGAAAACTGGTTCTTTTAAGTAGGTAGGTACTAAGCCCTATACAAGAAACCAAAAAGAAAACAAATGCACTCTTTTTAAACTTCAATAAAAATGTCAAAACACTCTTATATATCCTCTCCCAACTTCTCCAAAAAGACTCATTTCTTGCTTGTTTAGTTTTCGCTTTCAAAAAATCTTTTGCATGCAAAGGCAAAAAGAAAAATGCTTCAAAAAGCGAACTAAGCAGAAGAATTGATATAACAATAGGTAAAACTCTCATGAAAACACCCATATCTCCTGACATGATGAGGAGCGGCAAAAAGGCAAAGATAGTGGTAGCTGTTGCTGTAAGAACTGCTGGAAACATTTCAGTCGCCCCATTTATCGCTGCAGTTTTTGGGTCATCTCCCCTTTCAAGATGTTTGTAGATATTTTCCGCCACTACGATAGCTTCATCTACAAGCATTCCTAGTGCTATGAGTGCTCCTAGAAGGGATAGCATATTTAAGCTGTATCCCATCCATTCCATCGAAATCAAGCCTATAAAAAAGCTCACAGGGATACCGAGCCCCACTATAAAAGCGATTCTTCCACTTATAAATATATAGACAGAAAGCGAGACTAAAATAAGCCCAAAAATAATATTTGATATGACGGTATTTAGACGATTTCTTATCCAAATAGATGTATCAGTATATACTTCAAAATCATAATTTTTATACTTTTCACCAAACTCTTTTAGTACTTTTCTCACATCTTTTACGAGAGTTATCGCATTGCCCTCTTTTGCTTTATTCATGTTGATAGAGATATTTGGTTTTCCATTGAAGTGCGATATCTCATTTGGATCTGCCAATTGAAAGTTTGCGACTGCTATATCTTTGAGCCTAAGAGTTTTGCCAGAGATATTTAAAACCATATTTTTTAGTTTTTTCAGATCTTTTTCACCAGAAATTGTACTAATAAAAAGGTGTCCTCCTCTTTGCTTGATAAGTCCGATAGGGTAGATACTACTGATAGAAGCCAACTTTGATGCAACCTCATTAGTGTCTAATCCGTAAGCTCGAAGCCTGTTTTCATCTATCTTTATCAAAAGTTCTTTATCCGAATACCCTCTTATACTTATATCACTTAAGTTTTTTATCTTGGAGAGTCTGGTTTTTAACTTATCTGCAACATCCAACATCTTATCTTTTGGATCTTGCGAAGCTATAGCTATGGTAGCTAGTGGATAAGAGGTTTTTAATATCTTCGCTATAGGCTCATCCATATCACTTGGAAAATCTCGTCTTGTTACAGAGATGATATCTTTTACGTCATCAAGGGATTCTGCTTGATTTGAGCCCTCTCTTAGATATATGAGTATCTTAAAAAATCCATTTTTTACACTACTCTCAATCCTCTGCATATCGCTTAAATTTTTCAGCTCATCCTCAAGTGGCTTTACTGCAATTTTATCCAATATATCTGGGCTAGCTCCTGCGTATGAACCTGTTATAGAGATAGTCTCAAGATTTGACGGAGGAAAAATCTCCTTTGGGATATTTTGATAAGAGAAAAAAGCAAGCACAATCATAAAAAGAAGAAATATATGGTTCAGTATAGACTTTTCCACCGCGAATGTTATAAATCGTCTTACCATGCTAAAATACCGTGTCCAAAACTTGGTTTTTGAATTTTATATATTCTACTTTTTGCTTTAAAAATCTATTTTCCTCTTTAAGTACTGAGTATTCACTCGCAATCTTACTAATGTCGCGGCTGACATAATATATCTGATTTTTGATATAAATTTTTGGTAAAATAACAAGCAAGCCGATAAGTATGCTCAGATAAACCATAACCAAAAGCTTAAAATCAAGACCTCTCTCTTTTCTGTTTTCGCTGTCTATTTCGTGTAAAAGATCATTTTTACCGTTCATGTCACTTGTCCAGTCTCAAATACTCTCATCTTTGAACTTCTACTTCTTGGATTTAATTTTATCTCTTTTTTGCCTGGCTTTATCGGTTTTTTTGTAACTATTTTACCCAAAGAGTGGTTGTTTTCACACTCACACTTCATGACAAATGGTGGGCATACACAACTCTTTGCAAACTCTTTAAAAACTCTTTTTACGATTCTATCTTCTAAAGAGTGAAAAGATATGATAGCAACTATACAATCGGATAGTTTTGCATCTGACACTGATTCTAAAAGATTTGCCAACTCTCCTAATTCGTCATTTACCTCTATCCTTATAGCCTGAAAAACCAAAGTGGCTGGGTTTATGCCTTTTTTTGATGGGAAATTTTTAAATAGTTTTGATAGTTGATAAGAGCTTTTTATCTCCTCTTTTTCTCTTGCATCACAGATGATTCTTGCAGCTCTTTTAAAATCCCTTACTTCGCCAAAATCTCTCAATATATTCTCTAAATCCTCTTTAGGATAGTTATTTACAACTTCATAGGCACTAAGGGGATTGGCTTTATCCATTCGCATATCAAGTATCTCGCTATCAAATCCAAAACCTCTATCCTTATCATCTAACTGCAAAGAAGATACCCCAATATCCGCCAAAATCCCTCTTATAGGCAAATGTCCGTATTTAGATATAACATTTGAAAATTTATCATTTTCAAATATCACCCTATCGCCATACTTTTTCAATCTCTCTTTGCTAAAGTCGATAGCCATCTTATCTTGGTCACAACATATCAACTTTATCTTGCTATTTTGCTCTAGTATTGCCTCGCTATGCCCGCCATATCCAACCGTACAATCAATGATATATCCCTCTTTGATATCACTAAATTGCTCTTTAACCTCTTCTAGTAAAACTGGAATATGTGGGATTTTCACTTTATTTTAGCCTTTAATTGTTTTGGATATAATACCAAATAATGGATAAACAAAGGATAAATTGTGAACGATTTCCTAAAAGAAGAGATGAAAAATATAGCACTTTCGATGTTTAGAAAAAACTTTTTTGGTATATTTCATGGCTCAATATCTGCGAAGATAAAACAAGATCAATTTATCATAAATAGAAAAAATGCTATATTTGATGACTTAGAAAAGAGTGATTTCATAAAACTATACTCAAAAAAAGACTATAGATGGAAAGATGCAAGTATAGATGCAGACATACACCTAAATATCTATAAAAATATCGGCGAAGCAAAGTTTGTAGCTTATGCAATGCCCCCTTTTCTCACCTCATACTCTATCAGCCATGATAAGATAAAACCGATAGACTATTTTGGCTACAAAGAGATAAAAGAGGCAGAAATTTACAATCCAAAACAGTTTGATGATTGGTATGAAAGAGCAGAATTTGAGATATACAACCACCTCAAAAGCAACCAGACAAACTTCATGATTATTAAGGGTTATGGAGTCTATATATTTGGCAGAGATTTGCAACAAATCGCCAAGACAATAGCCATCATGGAAAATAGTTGTAAAATTTTACACTACTCGCAGTAGCTTCTCTACAACTCCCACCATCTTTTTTATCTCGTCATCTGTTATTATAAATGGCGGCATAAAGTAGATGATATTGCCTAGCGGTCTTATGTATATGCCCTCTTTTAGTGCCTCTTGAAAAAATGTAAGTCCAACTCTCTGTTTTGCATCATATCCTTGGAGCTCTATCGCACAAATCATACCTCTTTGCCTTACCTCTTTTACATTTGGAAGATTTTCAAGTGGTTTTGTCAACTCTTTTATAAGCTCTATTTTTTCCCTATTTTTCTCTATTACGCTATCTTTTTCAAATATATCCAAAACAGCGTTGGCAACTGCACAAGCTAATGTGTTGCCCGTATATGAGTGTGAATCCAAAAATGATTTTCCCTCACTATAATCACAATAAAAAGCATCATATATGTCATCCGTAAAGAGCACAACTGAAAAAGGCATATATCCTCCTGTTATACCCTTTGAAAGACAGAGAAAATCTGGGGAGATTCCCGCTTGTTCACACGCGAACATACTTCCAGTCCTACCAAAACCAACAGCTATCTCATCTGCAATTAAAAAGACTCCCATCTCATCACACAACGATCTTAATTTTGTTATATAGCTAGGATTATACATCTTCATACTTCCTGCACACTGAACTAGTGGCTCTATAACAACCGAAGCGATTTTGTCTTTGTGTCTGTTTAAGACATCTCTCATATCGCTTATGGCTTCATCTTCATCTACTAAAGATGGGGACTTTGCCTGAATCGTCTTTAGAAGTATGTCGCTATACACATCTTTATACAGTCCTGTGTCACTAACTGCCAAGGCTCCCATGGTTTCACCATGGTATGAGTTTTGTAAAGAGACAAAAAGAGGTCTGCTCTCACCTCTATTTTTAAAGTATTGAAAAGACATCTTTAGAGCTATCTCTATCGCACTTGAACCATTGTCTGCAAAAAATACCTTATTTAAAGACTCTGGAGTCAACTTCACCAACCTCCTCGCCAAATCAATTGCAGGCTTGTGAGTAAACCCAGCAAAAATCACATGTTCGAGCTCTTCTACCTGCTCTTTTATTTTAGAGTTTATATAGGGGTTGCTATGCCCAAAAAGATTTACCCACCAACTACTTATGCAATCAAGATATCTATTGCCATCAAAATCATATATGTATGCACCCCTTCCCTTTTTTATAGGTATCAAAGGTATCTTTTCGTGGTCTTTCATTTGGGTGCAAGGGTGAAATATATATTTTAAATCTTCATTCATCAGTTTTTTGTTGCCCATAGCTCTTATCCTTAGCGATATTTAATAACATTAAGGGTAGAATTATACCAAATTTTAGGCACTCTCTTGGGTGTCAATCGAAGGAAAAGAATGATTACTTGGATGCAACGACACAATAAGTATTTAGTTATAACGATTTGGGTAGCAACGATTGCTTTTATAGGAGCCGGCTTTGTTGGCTGGGGGGCATACAATTTAAACACTGATAGAGCAACTTCAGTAGCAAAAGTTGGAGATAGAAGCGTAAGTGTTTCTGAATTTCAACAAGCTTATGCAAACAACTACAACTACTATAACCAACAGCTAGGTGGAAAACTTACAAAAGAGGATGCCGACAAAATGGGCTTAGACAAAATAGTTATGCAAAACATAATCAATGAAACTCTACTCTTAAACTATGCTGACTCTTTGGGATTGACTGTACTTGATAGTGACATAAAGGATAAGCTGAAAAATGATAAAAATTTCCAAGTAAATGGAGTTTTTAACAAAAACAGATACTACGCACTTCTGCAAAACCAACAAATTAGTGCAAAAGAGTACGAAAATGAACTCAAAAAAGAGTTGCTTCTAAATAAACTGCAAGCCATATTAAAACTTCCAAACTCTAAAAGAGAGATTGAAATCTTTACTTCATCACTCTTCATGCAAGACAAACTAATGGTAGGCAAAATCACGATAGACCCATCAACAATCAAATTAAAAGATGAAGATTTGAAGAAATTTTGGGAGAGTACAAAAAAGAGCTATATGACTAAAAAACAGTATATACTTGATACTCTTAAAATTGGTCTTAGTGACACTGTAGTAGATGATAAAGATTTGAAGAAATTTTGGGAAGGCAAGAAGTACAATTATAAAGATAAAGATGGTAAAATCCTTAGTTTCCTAGATGCAAAGAGTAGTGCAACTATAGACTATAGACTAAAACTCAGCAAGAAAAAGGCACTCAAAACCTACCTTAAATTTAAAAAAGGTGAAATCAAAGCGATAGATAATCTAGTGATAAATGATGATGATGCAAATTTTCCTGTAGCAAAACTAAGAATCGCAAATAAAGGTCAAGTCTTAAAACCTATAGCAAGACCTGATGGATATCTGATAGTTAAAGTCAAAAATGTTTTGATGCCAAGAGTTATGAAATTTGAAGAGGCAAAAGCGTATGTCACAAGCCAGTTTAAAAAACACGAGCTTGAAAACAGCTTGAAAAGCAGAGCAAAAGCAAGATTGCAACTATTTAATGGAACTACTTTGGGTTTTGTAACTAGAGATAGTGTTAAAAAAATCGAAGGCTTAAGCGAAGCACAAAGCTCTCAACTACTAAATTATATATTTGACAACAAAAGTGCACAAGGGTACAAAATATTTGGCAATAGTGCTATTTTATACAAAGTTTTGGAACAAAAGTTGCTTAACAAAGATAAGTTTGAGCTATACAAGAGTCTGATAACACAAAGTATCAAGACAAATAAAGCCAATGAGTTGAATCAAAACTTAATCATGAAACTAAGAGGCATGTACAAAGTTGAACAGTATTATAAAGGTAAAGGACAGTAATTGAGCACCACAATACTCGGCATTGATATTGGTTCTACCAAAGTCTGTGCTATCATTGCACAAAGAGAGAGCAATGGTGATTTGAAAGTTTTAGGAGCTGGGATTGCAAAATCTCAAGGTCTAAAAAAAGGTATCATAACCAATATAGAACTCGCTTCTAGCTCTATCAAAAATGCACTAAATGATGCCCAAAGAGTAGCTGGAACACAATACGAAAATGTCATAGTATCGATTTCAGGCGCCTATACCAAAAGCGAACAGAGCTCTGGTGTTGTAAATGTTCCAAATCATGACATCGGCATAAAAGAGATAAGTCGTGCTATGCAGATGGCTGATCACAATTCAAACATCCCACACGAGTATGAAAAACTACACATCTTGCCTTTTAATTTCAAAGTTGATGAACAGGAGTATATAGAAGACCCTCTTGGTATGAATGGCTCAAGACTTGAAGTGCAAGTTCACATCATCACGGTGCAAAAATCATCCCTAAGCAACCTAGAAAAAGCTGTAAAATTAGCTGGAGTCAAGATAGACAATATAGTGCTAGCAGGTTATGCATCTGCCATAGCTGTAGCAAATGAAGACGAAAGAGAGTTAGGGGTTGCCGTTATCGACATAGGAGGAGCCACATGTAACATGATAATCCATGCTGGCAACTCACTTAGATACAACGACTTTCTAGGGGTAGGCTCAAACAATATAACAAACGACCTCTCAACTGCTCTTCACACTCCTTTGAGTGCGGCTGAAAAAATGAAGATAAACTATGGCTCACTAAGTAACAACTCAACAGAATTGATAGAGTTGCCAGTTATCGGAGATGATGGCTCAACCCACGAAGTCTCCTTAGATATAGTTTCAAATGTGATATATGTAAGAGTCGAAGAGACCCTCATGATACTGGCAAAAATGCTAGAAGAGAGTGGATTTAAAGATCAAATAGGAGCTGGCATAGTTCTAACTGGGGGATTGACAAAGATTGGTGGCATAAGAGAATTAACATCTGCTATATTTGATAATCTACCAGCAAGAGTTGCAAAACCAAGAGAGATGGATGGACTTTTTGAGACTTTAAGAGATCCTAGTTACTCAGCTGCCATCGGACTGGTACTTTATGGTGGCGGACACTTCACACCTTACGAGATAGACTCAAACAAAAAACTAAGATACAAAAACGAGATGATAGAGTCTCCTGCACATCAACATAGTGAAATGAATGAGATATTTGACGAGGGTATAGAGATGGTCAAACAAGGTGACAAGGTATTGAGCGCAAAAGACAAGTTGGCAAACATCGCAATAATAAATGAAAAAACTGAAAAAAATGGTTTCTTTGCTAGTTTATGGAACCGTCTAACACAACTATTTTAAGAGGAGAAAGCATGAGTGGCTTTAGCATAGAAGAATCAAAATATACTTACGGGGCAAAGATAAAAGTTATCGGTGTCGGCGGTGGTGGCGGAAATATGGTAAACCATATGATTGATGAAGGCATCAGCGGAATAGACCTAATCGTTGCCAATACAGATGCTCAAGCACTTGACCACTCATTTGCAAATACAAAGATACAGCTAGGCGAAAAAAAGACAAAAGGGCTTGGCGCTGGTATGATTCCTGAAGTTGGGAAAGAGTCAGCATTGGAGAGCTACGAAGAGATAAAGTGTGCACTAGAAAATGCTGACATCGTTTTTATAGCCTCTGGATTTGGCGGAGGTACAGGAACAGGAGCAGCACCAATTATAGCACAAGCCGCAAAAGAGGTTGGCGCACTTACTGTCTCCATAGTCACAAAACCTTTTAAATTTGAAGGTAGAAAAAGAGCAAAACTAGCAGAAATCGGACTAAATGACTTAAAAAAAGAGAGTGATTCTATAGTAGTTATTCCAAACGACAAGCTACTCTCTATAGTAGATAAAAAACTGGGCATAAAAGATAGTTTCAAGATAGTTGATGATGTTTTGAGTCGTGCAGTTAGCGGTATGAGCTTGGTTGTCCTCTCTTCTGGTCAAAGTGATATAAACCTTGACTTTGCCGATGTTCAAACAGTCATGAGCCACAGAGGCATGGCACTAATGGGTGTAGGAGAAAGCAAAGGCGAAAGCTCAGCGGTAGAGGCCATAAAAAATGCAGTAGAATCACCACTGCTTGATAATATGTCCATTGATGGTGCTCTTGGAGTATTGGTTCACTTTCACATCCCTCCAACCTGCCCTATAACAGAGATAAGTGACGCTATGGAGATAGTCTATGAGAGTGCCGATGAGGATGCTGATGTTATCTTTGGTACCACAACTGATGAATCCATGGATGCAGACCAAGCAAGAGTAACAATAGTTGCAACTGGATTTGAAAATAAGCTAAAAACAGAAAATATACAAACAGAAGTAAATCAAATTTCCATAAAAGAGAGAATGATGAATATAAAAAAGGTAGTTGGTGGCTATGAGGAGCAAGAGGAGTATCTAAATATACCAACCTACATAAGACGCCAGATGGATTAGAAAAAAAGAGGATAAACTATATCCTCTTAAACTAAAGACCTAATCAGACATTAAATCTAAAGTGCATAACATCGCCATCTTGCACTTCGTAGTCTTTGCCTTCCAATCTCATCTTGCCTGCCTCTTTGGCTCCAAGTTCACCAGAGTTTTGCACGAAATCCTCATATCCTATGACTTCAGCTCGAATGAATCCTTTTTCAAAGTCATTGTGTATGACTGACGCTGCTTTTGGTGCCTTCCAGCCTCTTTGGATGGTCCAAGCTCTTACCTCTTTGACCCCCGCTGTAAAATAGCTGATGAGGTTTAGTTTGTTAAATGCTGTATGGATTATCTTGTTTAGACCAGACTCTTTGACTCCAAGATCCTCTAAAAATTCCTGCGCTTCGTCCTCTTCAAGCCCTACTAGCTCCTCCTCTATCTTTGCACAAAGCGTGATAACTTCTGCTCCAGCTTCTTTGGCATGATCTCTAACACTCTTTACATACTCATTCTCTTCAAGAAGCGAATCTTCATCTACATTTGCTCCATATATGATGGTTTTGCCAGATAAAAATCTCAGCTCTTTATTGAGTGCGATAAAAGTTTCATCATCTTTTTTAGCAAAGTTGCTCACGGGTTTCAAATCATCTAAATGCTCTTTTAATTCAAGTGCCAATTCTAGTACATCTCTAGCAGATTTATCAGCTTTCGCCTGTCTATTTAGTCTCTCTATTTTTTTATCTAATTGTTCAACATCTGCTAAAATTAGCTCTGTTTCTATGATTTCTATATCTCTTATGGGATTGATTTCACCTTCTACATGTACGACATTTTCATCTACAAAACATCTAACCATATGCAAAATCACTTCCACTTCTCTTATGTTTGATAAAAATTGGTTTCCTAGCCCTTCGCCTTTGCTAGCGCCTTTTACAAGTCCAGCGATATCTACGAAATCAACAGTAGAGTATTGTAATCTTTCAGGATTTACTATCTTTGCCAACTCTGATAGTCTAGTATCTGGTACAGGCACGACTGCTTTGTTCGGCTCGATTGTGCAAAACGGATAATTCTCGCTTTGTGCATTTTGTGCTTTTGTTAAAGCATTAAAAGTTGTTGATTTTCCTATATTTGGAAGTCCTACTATTCCTACGCCAAGTCCCATTATTTTTCATCCTTATGTATATTGTTTTCTTGATAATAAAAATCTTTCATCCAGTAAGTGCACATCCTTACTCCTGCTCCACTAGCACCGTACTGGTTGTATCCCCATGGTTTTTCTACATAAGCAGGTCCTGCGATATCAAGATGAAGCCATTTGTCTTTGAAATCATCTTTTATAAAATTATCCAAAAATATTCCAGCAGTCAATGCTCCTCCATATCTTGAGCTAGATATGTTTGATATGTCAGCAACAGAGCTTTTTAGAAGTTTCCTAAGATATTTGTTAAAAGGTAAAGTTCCAGTGAGTTCACCGCTTTTTGTAGCAGATATTTGCATTGAGTTTTTAAGCTCTTCATTATTTCCCATGATGCCTACGGTATATTCACCAACAGCCACTACACAAGCTCCTGTTAGTGTTGCTAAATCTACTAAATAATCTGGTTTTAAATCTTGTGCAAAATCCAAACAGTCCACTAATACAAGCCTTCCCTCAGCATCAGTATTTCTTACTTCTATGCTTTTGCCGCTTCTTGCGATTAGTACATCGTCTGGTTTATAAGCATCTCCTCCTATCATATTTTCAGCCGCTCCTATGATGGAGTGTACCTCAAATGGCAGCTTCAAGAGTGCTGCAGCTTTTATGATGTTTATCGCTGCTGCTGCGCCACTTTTGTCTGATTTCATTGTAACCATGTGTTCGCTTGGTTTTAGGCTAAGTCCGCCACTATCATAAGTCAAACCTTTGCCGACAAAAACAAATCTTTTTTTGGCATCTTTTGGTTTGTAGCTTAAGTGTATGAGTCTTGGCTTTTCACTGCTTGCTCTGGATACCGCAAGAAATGCTCCCATCTTCTCTTTTTCTAAAAACTTTTCATCTCCTACAAAACAATCAAGACCGTCAATCTCGTCGCTCATTTTTTTCGCATAATCTGCTAGGATTTGTGGGGTCATCTCTTTTGGCGCTGTATTTACTATCTCTTTCGCACTGTTTGTAGCATTTGCTATAATCACAGCTTCATCCACAGCCTTTTTAGTAGAATCGACACTGCAAGATTTACCATTGTAGTCTTCGGTGGAAATTTTAATTGTTTCAAGAGAAGAAGGATTTTTTTTGCTCTTGTATTTATCAAAACAGTATGTCCCAAGTAGTATCCCCTCGGCTAATGCTCTAGCATTGATAGGAGGACAATTTTTAGTATATAATCCAACTTTTACACTCTCGTAACTACTCTTTTTTATAGCTTGCAAGGCAGAAGATATAGCACACCTTATATCATCACTCTCTAGTGAATTGGCCACCGCATAAACAATATCTCTATCTGTTAGATATGCAACATCATCACTTTCACCTTTAAAACCTAGTTTTGTTAATATTTTAGTATCTTTTATCCATCTGTGTGTTAAATCTTTGTCTATAACAAGCACGATTTCGCAATCAGCTTTTATATCATGTAATTTTTTATCTAAAATTTGAAAATTCATAATTTTACCTTTTATATAATTTTTTAGTCGAAATTTAGTAGAGTTTGAGCTTGAACCATATCTTTGTCTCCTCGCCCTGAGACATTGACTATGATGAGTCTATTTTCCAGCTCTTCTTTTTTCATTTTCTTTAGAAAGCCCAAAGCATGTGAGCTCTCAAATGCGGGGATTATCCCCTCTTTTTGTGAAAGCCACACAAAAGCATCAAGTGCCTCTTTGTCTGTTATGTTTTCATATCTAGCGCGACCTAAATCTTTTAGATAGGCATGTTCAGGTCCGATTCCTGGGTAGTCAAGTCCTGCTGATATAGAGTATGCTTCTTTTATCTGTCCGTCATCATCTTGGAGTAAGTAGCTCATCTGTCCGTGTAAAACTCCTGGACTCCCTTTTGCCAAAGAGCAGCCGTGCTTATCTGTATCTATGCCTTTGCCACCAGCTTCTATGCCTATACATGTGACACTGTCTTCATCTAAAAAGTGGCTAAATATACCCATAGCATTGCTCCCGCCACCGATACAAGCGATCACAAAATCTGGCAATCTACTCTCTTTTTTTAGGATTTGTGCTTTTGCTTCGTATCCGATGATAGCTTGAAAATCCCTCACCATCATAGGGTATGGATGAGGACCTGCAACAGTCCCGATGACATAAAATGTATCTCTTGCATTTGTAACCCAGTATCTTATCGCATCATTCATGGCGTCTTTCAAAGTTTTACTGCCACTTTTTACTGAGTGAACACGAGCTCCTAAAAGCTTCATGCGAAAGACATTTAACTCTTGTCTTTTCACATCCTTTTCACCCATGAAAACATCGCATTCTAGACCTAAAAGAGCAGCTATCGTAGCTGTTGCGACTCCGTGTTGTCCAGCTCCTGTTTCAGCTATGATTTTCTTTTTGCCAAGTCTTTTAGCGAGCAAACCTTGAGCTATCGTGTTGTTTACTTTGTGAGCCCCTGTGTGGTTCAAATCCTCTCGCTTAAGATATACTCTAGCACCTAGCTCTTTTGAAATATTTTTGGCAAAGTATAGTGGGGAAGGTCTGCCAATATACTCGTTAAAATAGTAGTTTACCTCTTTCCAAAAATCTTTATCAAATCTTACTTTTTCATACTCTTCATTTAGCTCTAAAAGAGTGGGCATAAGAGTTTCAGGAACAAATCTTCCTCCATAACTAAAGCCGTCTCTCTCGAAATTGCCAAAGTGACCATTTGCGTCTGGGTCAAAATTTGATTTTTTAGGTATATACATCAATCTATCTCTAAAACAGAATATACTGGTACTATCTTTTGTATCTCTTTGTCGCCATTTAAAAATTTTAAATTTATCACAAAACAGACCTCTTTACAGTTTGCACCAGCTTTGTTTATGAGTGTAACCGCAGCTTTTGCAGTTCCTCCTGTTGCTATTAAATCATCTATTAAAAGAACATTTGGATTTTCTTTTTCACATTTGAATGCATCTATATGAATTTCAACTTCATCAACACCATACTCCAAAGAATACTTTTCACTAATAGTTGTGTATGGCAGTTTCCCAGGTTTTCTGATAGGAACAAATCTCACCCCAAGCATAGTAGCCAAAGATGCTCCAAAGATAAAACCTCTGCTTTCGATTCCTGCTATATAGTCTATATTTTCATTTTCATATCTATCTTTTAGGTGATTCATTAAAAGAGCGTAAGCCTTGGCATCTCCAAGAAGAGTTGTGATATCCTTAAATCCAATTCCAGGCTTTGGAAAATTCTCAATCGTTCGGATAGATTTTAAAAGGATTTCTTTTTCATTTTTAGTTAGTGTTTTCATGATTATTACCCTGTTTATTTAAAAATTTTTATCTTTAGATATATAAAAAATGCAGTGATTAGCAATACTGATGCGTAGGCTATGACACTTGAGCTTATCATAAAAGTGCCTCAATCTTACCTTCAAGCTCTTTTATCCTCTGTCTTAGTTTTTCACTCTCCAGTCTGTATTGAGAGTTTCTTGTCCTAAGAGACTTTAAATCATTTTTTATCTTTCCTAATTCATCACTTAGGATATCTATATTTCCTAAAGACCTTTGAAGCTGAACTTGATATTTTCTTATAACTACCTCTGCGTCACCAAGAGTCTCTTTGACTATGATATTTCCTTTTTTCTCTTTTTTGAGTAGAGTTCTAAAGTAAAATACCATAACTAAAAGGTATATATTAAGTGACAATAGAATCGTAGTTACAAGCCAATTTGTCATCAGTCTATCTCTATTTTTTTTACTCTTTTGGCATGTCTTCCACCCTCAAATTTGGTTTTGCACCACCCCTCTAAAATAGACTCTACAACGCCTAGTCCGACAACTCTTTGTCCAAAACACAATACATTTGCATCATTGTGAGCTTTCGCCATTATGGCAGTATATGCGTCATGACATAGTGCGGCTCTTATGCCTTTGTGCTTGTTTGCACTAAGGCTCATGCCGATTCCAGTACCACAAATCAAAATCCCTTCACTTCCTTGGTTTTCTAAGACTTCAAGACTCAATTTGTGAGCAAAATCAGGATAATCAACCCTTGAAGTATCATGAGGTCCCAAATCCACAACTTCGTGCCCCATACCTTTAAGTATGCTTATAACATCAGGTTTGATTGCTATGCCAGCATGATCAGTAGCTATAAAAAATTTCAATTAACTTCTCCATATATAAAAGTAGTAAGATTATAGCATAATGAAGTTTAGAAAAGCTGTAATTAAAATAAAATAGTATATCATAACAATAAATTTTATAAGGATTTTTATATGAATTTGATGGTATTTGGCGCTCCAGGAGCTGGTAAAGGCACTCAGGCAAAATTTTTGGTGGAAAGATATAACATTCCTCAAATCTCAACAGGAGATATGTTGCGAGCCGCTATATCCCAAAAGACAGCCATGGGCTTGGAGGCAAAAACATATATGGATGCGGGAGAGTTAGTGCCAGATTCTACTATTATCGGCATCATCAAGGATAGGTTGGATAAAGATGACTGTAAAGATGGATTTATACTTGATGGTTTTCCTAGAACTCTTGCACAAGCCCAAGCGCTAGATGAGCTGATGAAGAAGAGTGGTAAAAAGTTGGATTTTGTTCTCTCTTTTGATGTACCTGATGAATTAATCATACAAAGAATTGCAGGTAGAAGAGTTTGTCCAAAATGTGGAGCCTCATACCATACAAAATTTAACTGCTCCAAAGTAGAAGATGTTTGTGATTGTTGTGGTGATGAGCTTATCATTCGTAAAGATGATGATGTAAATACTGTCAAAAACAGGCTAGAGAATTATCACAAGCAGACCGCACCATTGATAGATTTTTATAAAGATATGGGAGTCTTCGTCCAGATAGACGGCTCACAAGAGCTCAATAAAGTAACTAAAGATATGTTTGAAGCACTAGCATAGAGATACGCTAGTTTAAAAGCCAATTTACTATATATCCGATAGGTGCAAAGAAGTAATCCGATAGTGGCGTGGCTATGAAAAGTAGAAGTATAACCATGCCATATCTCTGAATTTTATCAAAAAAGTTCATGATAGTGTACCAGCCGTTTGATGCTGCTAGATAGGCTAGGGCATGTGAGCCATCAAGTGGTGGGATTGGGTATAAATTGAACACACCCAAAACTACATTGTAGATGATAGATTGAATTATGAGATATATGAAAAACAGACCTGTATAGCTTGTTGGCTCACTTAGAAAACTAAATGTTATTGACAAAACAATCGCCAAAGTGAAATTGTACGCTATGCCAGCGAGCGATACACTTATCGCAGCCTTGTATCCTCCGTTGTTCATGACCTCTCTCATATTTATCGGAACTGGTTTTGCCCAACCAAAAAGAAATGGAGCATGAGAAAAAAACAGAAGCGCAGGCAAGATGATAGTTCCTACCAAATCTACATGTTTTATAGGGTTTATGCTTAGTCTGCCAGCATTTTTTGCGGTATTGTCACCATAGCGATAAGCGATATATCCGTGCATTATCTCGTGTCCGATTATAGCTATCATAAGAGCCAATATCTTGGCTACAATTTCTATAATATCTCTACTTTCCATCTAAAAAGCTCTTGTCTGTCTGCAAATCATCTATGATTCTGCCGATTCTGTTCCATCTGATTTTATAGTTTTCATCCCAAGAGAAATATATAAACCAAGGTTTTCCAACTATCAAAGAGTACGGCACACTCCCCCAAAATCTACTATCATTTGAGTGGTCGCGGTTGTCGCCCATCATGAAGTACTCATTTGGTGGAACTTTTTTATAAAAAGCATTGAACATCAAGTTTTGTTTTTTAGGGAACTCTCCTACTATCACAGGCTGCATCGCTAGTTGATTTGCTTGCATATAAAGATTCATTTGCTCAAATATATCTACATTTTTATCATAATGAATCCCTGGGTATTTGTATAGATAGGGATTTTTGACCCACAGTTTTCCTGCTATTACGATCAATTGTCCAGGTTGAAAATTTTTCTTCATATACTCATCACCCTCACGAAACCTTATATATAGAGTCTCGTTTGAGTAGAGTATCTCGTCCCCTCCAAGGGCTACACATCTTTTTACATAGTGTACTTTTGTATCTCCTGGATATCTAAAGACTACGATATCTCCTCTTTTGGGTCCATCGGCGTCTATCAAATGTCCATTGCCTCTGAAGTCTGGAAGCACAGGTACTTCAAGCCAAGGGATATGAGGCACAGGAATACCATAAGAGAACTTTTTGACAAATAGATGATCTCCTATAAGAAGGGTTCTTTTCATACTTCCACTTGGTATCACGAAGGCTTGAGCTACAAAAAATATGACAAGAAGGACTATTATGACGGTTCCTGTCCAGCTATTTGAAAAATTATAGAGTTTTTTTAGCTTACCCATTCTATTTTTCCTCTTTTTGTTTTCTGTTTTTTGCTGCTTTGAGAGTATTTTCTAGTAACATGGCTATCGTCATAGGACCGACACCCCCTGGCACAGGAGTTATGTATGAGCATTTTGGAGCAACGCTGTCAAAATCAACATCACCAACTAATTTGCCGTTTTCTAGTCGGTTTATGCCTATATCTATGACAATTGCATTATCTTTGACCATCTCTTTTGTGATAAGTCCAGCTTTTCCGACCCCAACTATCACTACATCAGCTTTTTTTGTATGAGCACTCAAATCTTTTGTATAGATATGGCAAATATCAACAGTTGCTCCAGCGTTCAATAGAAGATTTAGCATAGGTTTTCCAACTATATTGCTAGCTCCCACTATACACACATTTAGCCCTTTTGGATCTATGTCGTACTCTTTTAGCATCTTCATGACTCCCAAAGGGGTGCACGGAACAAAACTATCTAGCCCAGAGACCAATCGTCCAACATTAAAAGGGTGAAAACCATCTACATCTTTATCGTGATCTATGGCTTCAAGTATCTTGTTTGTATCTATGTTTTTAGGTAGTGGCAATTGCACTAAGATGCCATCTATATAGTCATTTTTATTCATCATATCAAGGATCTCTAAAATCTTCTTTTCAGAGATGGAAGAGGGCATTTTGTGTACTATTGAGTATATACCAGCCTCTTCACAAGCCCTCTCTTTCATGCTCACATATGTCTTGCTTGCAGCATCATCGCCTATCAAGATGAC
>JALUXQ010000063.1 GCA_027013265.1 Campylobacteraceae bacterium
TAGTAACGAGGAATTTTTGCGGAATTTACTTCCGTAAAAAGGGGACAATTACTCTAGGCGTTAGCCTAAGCTTTAGTCGCGAGGAATTTTTGCGGAATTTACTTCCGTAAAAAGGGGACAATTAAATAAAAAAACAACAGGAGCTATCCATGCTAAGCATTGCATTGCCAAAAGGTAGAATTGCAAAAGAGACACTAGAGATTTTTGAAAAGATATTTGGTGAAGAGTTTAAGTTTGAAGATAGAAAACTTATTTTGCAGACTGATGGTTTTAAGTTTTTGCTTGTTAGAAATCAAGATGTTCCCTCGTATGTCTTGCACCAAGCTGCAGATATTGGTGTGGTAGGCTTAGATGTTCTTGAAGAGAAAGATGAAGATTTGGTGAGACTTCTGGATTTGGGTATTGGGAAGTGCAAGGTGTGTGTCGGCGCCTGTGTTGACAAAGAGCTTGATTATTCACTCCCTGAGATTACAATAGCAACAAAAATGTCCAATATCACACAAAAATTTTTCTCCAAAAAAGCTATGGGCGTAAAAATCATTAAACTTTATGGATCGATTGAACTAGCCCCGCTTGTCGGTCTTAGTGACGCAATAGTAGATATCGTAGAGACTGGAGATACCATGAGACAAAATGGCTTAAAAGTGGTAGAGACGATTATGGACTCTTCAGCACACTTGATAGCAAATAAAAATAGTTTTATAGAGAAAAAAGATGAAATTATATCCCTGTATGAAAAAATATCAAAAATACTAGAGTAGATTTTTTATTTTAGAGATTTTTTCGTATAAATCATGTTCTCTTATTGGTTTAACTAAAAAGTCAAATGCGCCGCTTTCAAAGGCTTGATGTTTTTTTGTCTCATCTGTTGTTAAAACAATGATGGGTATATTTTTTTTATCAACCATAGATGATATATTTTCCATAAATTCGATACCATCCATGATTGGCATTTTAATATCAAGAAGAATCAAATCTATATTGTCAGAATTTTTTACTTTGTTGATTCCGTTTAATCCATCTTTTGCTTCAATAACCTCTGCAACATCAGGGTTATTTTTTAGCATAGAGTGAATCAACTTTAAGTTTATAAAATCATCATCAATTGCTAAGATTTTTAATCCTCTATCCATATTTTTAATCCTCGAATTTTGTGTGTCGTATTTTACTATTTTTTATCTATGTATTTTCTTTAATTAATATTTCTAAATCATTTTTATTTATAGAGTTTGCCACAATTTTGTCAAAGATAGATTCCTCGTCTTTACTTATTTGAGACGATGAATCTATAAAAAGAATGATATTTGTATGCGCGCTATTGTGCTTTTGGTTTTCTCCTTTTATGAGTGTTGGAATATCAAGTAAGTTTATGCCATTTATCTCCTTGTCTACTATAATTAGAGCATAGTGATTGCCTGATATTTTCTCAATAAAATCATTAGAATTTTTTGCTATCTCAACAGATTTGTGCATTTTAGATATGATACTTGCAAAGATTTTAGTTTCAATAACACTCTTTTTAAAAACTAAAATTGTTGATTCAGTTTTAAAGTCTTCTACTGTCTCTTCTTTGGTAACATTATCTTCGTCTGAAATTTTATCTTGTATAAAAATATTTAAGATATTTAGTATGCTATCTCGTTTAATGGGTTTGGTAATATACTCATCTAACCCCTCTTTCATAAATCTTTCTCTATCTCCTTTTAGAGCATTTGCTGTTATTGCAACTATTGGTATATGAGGTATATTGTTTTCATTTTCATATTTTATAATCTCTTTAGTGGATATAACTCCATCCATAACAGGCATTGCTATGTCCATAAAAATCAAGTCATATTGCCCCTTTTTTCTCTCTTCTAGCGCCAGAAGACCATTTGATACTACTGTTATAGTTAACCCTAAATCCTCTAAAGTTCTTTTGATCAGTTTTTGATTTATCTGATTATCTTCGGCAACTAATACATTTGCATTAAATGTTGTACCGTATTTGCCAGTATCTCTTTTAGCAGACTTTGGAGTTTCTGGTGTAGGTAGGATATCTCTACTTGTTTTGAGAACTTTGACTATTTTGCTCATACTTGCTGGCTCAAAAATAGGTGTTATATATTTTGTTCTCAATGACTCTAGCTTTGATTGATGAGATGACTTTAATATCATGATTATCGGTAGTTTTATTTTTTTGTACTCAGCTAACTCCTCTTTGCTTATTGAGTCGTAGTCAACGACAATGATATTTGAGCCATGCCTGTATATTAAATTTTTTAAATCAACAAAATTATTGTAAAATTTCACTTTTGATCCAAAGTATGTAAAGTAGTTATATATAAACTGTGAGTGAGGTTTTGGTGAATCTTCAGATGACAATATAGCACACTTGTAGTCACCAAATGCTCTACTGTAACTCTCTTCGTTTGATTTTGACTCTTCAAGCTCTAGGGCAAAGTAGAATTTTGTACCTTTGCCTATTTCGCTTTCTAGCGCTAAAGTACCGCCCATCATCTCTACATATTTTGATGAAATAGTTAAACCTAGACCAGTTCCTCCAAATTTTCTTGTGATTGTGGAATCAGCTTGTGAAAAGGCATTAAATATATCTTTTAATTTCTCTTTTTCTATTCCAATACCTGTATCTTGCACACTAAAGCTAATTTTTGTTTTTCCATCTCTTGCTTCACCTACTCTTTTAATTTCAGCAGTAATATAACCATCTTGAGGTGTAAATTTTACAGCATTACTCATGAGATTTATCAAAACTTCTTTCAGTTTTGTTGCATCACCTTTAAGATAATTATTTAGAGTCGGATCTATATACGAAGATAGGTGTATGCCTTTTTCTGATGCTTTTGGACCATAAACTTCTATGGCATTTTCAAATTCTGCGATTGGTGAAAATAGTATCTCGTCTATCTCCACTTTGTTACTCTCGACTTTAGAGAGGTCAAGAATATTATTTATAATTTCCAAAAGATTTTCAGAACTTTTTTCAATTACATTGACAAATTCTCTCTTCTCATCATCTAAGTCTGTATTTTTGAGAAGTTCTGTAAAGCCAACAATCCCATTGAGTGGTGTCCTGATCTCATGAGACATGTTTGCTAGGAATATACTCTTTGCAGCACTTGCTTCTTTTGCATTATCTTTCTCTTTTGCGATATTTTCTATAGCTTGATCAATGATGACATAAGCAGAATTCATGCCTTCTGATGTGCTAAAGTCAACTGATTGTTTTGTCTCTGCCAGCTCCTCGACCTTTCTAAATATGCCTTCTAGCCCAGATAAATTTTTCTTGAATTGGGATGACAACAAGAAGCCCACAAGCATAAATACAATAGATATAGCCCAAGTAAAACCCGCAGCAATCAACTGTAATATATTTTTATTTTTGTATTTTTCCATTTCGCGAGATAGAGAGTTTTTTAAAATTTTAGAGCCATGTTCTAGTATATCTATCTTTTTGGTCATTAAGCTAAACCATAATGTAGGGTCTATCTGGTAGTCTCCCTCTTTTGCAGAGAGAATAAGACTTGCTCTTGCATTTTCAACATCATTTATAGTCTTTATATTTTTGCTGTTGTTAAATATGCTAGATATTTTCACTCTAGAAATATCATCTTTTATATTCGTTTGATTAAATTTGCCATTTTCGTTGGATATCTTCAGCCATAGCTTCATATCTTTTTTTTCAAAAGGGGCATACTCTCCTAGAAGTTTTGAGATAAAATCTCGCTCCTGTCCGCTATATTCTATATCGTTTAAAATAGAAATCAAAGAGGATGCAAGAGAAACCCCTTGTGTATTTGTAACTATACTCTCTAAAGTATTTAATTTTTTTAACAAGTTTTCATTTATTTTCGAATAGTACAAAAAGAATATTTTATTAAAATCTATATTTTGAAGAGAGTCTATACTACTTCTTACTTTTGATATTTTATTGAGCATTGATATAGTCTGCTTTATGTTTCCATCAGGACTATTCTTTTTATAATAGTTATAAAAAGAATTTATTTTTTGATTTACTATTTGTCTCTGTTTAAGAAGGATACTTTTGCCTATATTGCCATTACTAGATATAAAAGTTGAACTAAGACCTCTCTCTTTTGCAAGATTTTCAGATAGGTTTTCTACTATATCTGTCTCTACTAGTTTTTGTTCAACCAAAACAGCTTTGTTGTATTGCGTGTATGATATATATAAAAAATAAGACGAGAATATAAAAAGAATTATAATTGGGTACATACTAATTATTTTTAGGTTGTTTTGCATATTCAGTTTCATTTTTTCCTCTTTTATTATTTTATTTTTTTAGTAATATTTGATAAGTTAAAAAAGCTTGTTTTCTAGATTTTTGATCTTATTATCAAATATATCAAGATAATTACCAAATTTTGAATTGCCATGATTTTCAAGCATCAAATCAAGAGTTTTTACAAAACTTTTCATTTGTAAGTTTGATGCAATTCCCTTTAGTTTCACAATTTTATTTTTAGATGTAGTGAAATTATTATCAGAGTGCAAGGATGTGCTTATATCTTTGGAATCCTTAATGAACTCTGCTGTAAACATTGCTAAGCTCTCTATATCCATACCAGTATCTTCAGCGATTTGAGTAAAATCTATATCCTCTTCGCTAACTTCACGCTCTTGTGTATAGTTCTCTACCTCTTTTGCAGAATCATCATTAGCCATATCAATTTTTAGCTTTATGGTAGGCCCATGGTCTACTGTTTGAGATTCTACAGTTGTATTATCCGTATCGACTCCTGTCTCTTGATAATCTTCAATCAAAAGATCATCAAAAACAATTTTGTCAGCAGGCTCTGGAGCCTCTAAATTAGATTCTGGTTCTATATTTTTTTCATCTGTATTTATATTTGTTGTAGATATATTATCATTTTTTGATGAGGATATGTCAACTTCTATATTGTACAGAGTATCTTCTTTGTTTAACGGGCTAATAAGAAATACTTCAAAGATATTTAGTTTTGCTTCTATGTTTGTACCATTTTTATGCTTTAGTATAACATTTTTGTTCGGAACACCACTATGCAAGGAGTAGTCAATCCATGAGAAATTTTTAAACTTAGATATATATCCAGGGTGATTTACAAATAGATCTGCAAAATCACTATGAGAACTCTTAAACTCTTCGATATCTTCATATCCCAACATCGATAGTTCACTCTGCCCAATACCTAAGAAATTACTTTGTTTGTCATATAAAACCAAGTTGCATCCTTTTCTAGGATATTTTGCTACAGCTGTAACTATCTCAATTCTAGCTTAGAATTACTTAAAGTCATATAATTTTAACACTTCCATTACTGTTTTGGCCTGTTTTTTTGTCAATACCGTCTCTAATTCGCTGATATCTGCACTATATATGGCTGAATATGTGCCAAAATATGACAATAACCTCTTTTGAGTCGCCATGCCAATCCCTTTGATTGAGAGGAGATCATTGGATAAATCCTCTCTCCTCTTTCTCTTTTGGTGAAAAGTGATGGCAAACCTATGAGCTTCGTCTCTTAGCTTTTGTAAAAATTGTAGTCTTATATCGCTTGTTTTTAGATTTAAACTATTTGTGGTTGAGTATATCGTGTCTCTTGCTCTGCCTTTTGCTCTGATTGAGCGTGCGTCAAGCTTCTCTTTTGATATGGCGAGTACATCGAGTTCAATCTGGTGGGATTTGAGTAACTCTTTAGCTAGTTTCAAGAGTGTGCTTCCGCCATCAAGTAGCCACAGGTTTGGTGGTGGATTGTTTTTAAAATCTTCGATTCTTCTTGTGAGTAACTCTCTCATCTGGGAGTACTCATCTTTTGAATGCAAGGTATATCTTCTATAGCTCTCTTTTTGCCATCTTTTCTCCCACACAACCATAGCCCCAACAGCTGCCACTCCTCCTAGATGAGAGTTGTCAAACACCTCTATTCTACTCGGAGTTTCGTGCAAATCAAACAGAGTCTCTATCTTTGTCTCTATGTCATCTCTGTTTTGTTCATTTTGCAGTATATGGTTCGCATTTTGAAGTGCTAGTTTTATCAGTTTTGCTTTATCTCCTATCTTTGGATGGTGAATTTTTATCGTCTTTTTAAAGGTATCACTTAGATATGACTCTATTTGAACTCTATCATTAAAGTCATCACCTACTAGTATTTGATTGCAAAGTAGAGGTGAGTTGCTGCTGTAAAATTGCAAAATAGACCTTTTATATAGTTCATCTTTTTCAAATCCTTGTGAATTTTTGAGGATATTGTGGTTTGCTGAGACTATCTTTCCGTCTCGCATAAACATCTTTAGAGCAACGGCTAAATTCTCTTTTATATACACAAAGAAGATATCTATATTTTCTAGTTTTGCCAAGTCTATATCGCTTACTTTTAAGGAGTTTTGTATAGCTTTTATACTGTCTCTTAAAACCGTTGCCTCTTCAAAATTTTGTAGCTTAGAGGCTTTTAACATCTTCTGCCTTAAGAGATCTATCATTATCTTCCTATTTCCAAGAGCTTGCAGGGCATCGTCAACTATTTTTCTATACTCCTCTTTGTTTATCTTGTTTATGCAAGGTGCATGGCATCTGTTTATCTGATGAAATAGGCAAGCTTTTTTGTTCTTTAGACACCCCTTTTTTTGCACTAAATTAAAAAGCAGGTAAAGAGAGTTGATGATTTCACGCGAGGAGCTAGTGAAAGGACCAAAATATTTGACACCTTTTTGTTTGACTATCTTTCTTGTAATCTCAAATCTAGGAAATTCATCTTCGAGATTGATAGTGATGTAAGGGAAAGTTTTGTCATCTCTTAGCAGGATATTGTACTTTGGTTTTAACTGTTTTATGAGAGAATTTTCAAGAATGAGTGCATCTTGTTCGTTTTGAGCTAAGAGGTATCTTATCTCTTTTGCTTCACTTACCATTTTGAAAATTCTTGGACTAAGAGTTGGGGATGGTTGCAAAAATGGTGTAAATTTAAAGTAGCTTTTGACTCTGTTTTTTAAATTTTTTGCTTTTCCTATATATAGTAACTTGTCAAACTCATCAAAATATTGATAAACTCCACTACTATTTGGAATATTCTTTAAACTTTCAGTTAGGCTCATTTTCTTCACTGTTTTTAATGGCAAATCTAATCTCTTCTATAATTTTTCTTAGATTTTTATCTTTGGCTCTGTTTTCAAAATCCCCACTTGCTCTCTCTTTATAGACTAATTTTTTCTGTTTTGAGTCATCTATCTCTATAAGCTCTTTTTTATTTGTCACAAAGGCTTTTATCTGTGAAGATTGCATAAAAATACACTTTGGATTTATCTCAATTAGCTTTTTTAATATACTCTTTATCAAATTACTCTTATAATTAAACTCCATTTTTATACCTGGGTGATTTAGTACAAAAAATAGAGTATCATTTTTATGGTACAAAAATCTAGTATTATCTCTTAAGCTTTTGGGTAGAAGTGACAACAGTTGATTGAAACAGTCCACATGTTGTAAATTTTTTAAATAAGGTTTAGTTTTTAAATGAGAAATTATTTGACTTACTTTTTTCATGTTCTAATTATAGCATCTCTTGGCTTTAGTTTTTTAGGATGTGGATATAAAGCACCACCACACTACAAATCACAAACAAACAGTACGAATGTCGCCAAATGAAATCCATCTATGATGTATTGATAATAGGTGCTGGTATCGCTGGCTTGCATACGGCTCTTAGTCTAGATGATGATGTAGAAGCCCTTGTTTTGGCAAAGGATTATGCGTGGGAGTGCAATACCTTCTATGCGCAAGGCGGTGTGGCAGTTGCAGTTGACGACGAGGATATCCCAAGCCATATAAAAGATACTCTAAGCGCTGGAGCAGGACTTTGCGATGAGGGAGCTGTTGATATATTATGTCATGAGGGGCCAACTGTCATCAAAGAGTTTATAGAGCAAGGCTTTGGGTTTGATAAAGATAGAGCTGGCAACCTTCTATATACAAAAGAGGCTGCTCACTCACGAAATAGGATTTTGCACGCAGGTGGTGATGCTACAGGCAGGCATATACACAGATTTTTGATGGATTTGTTAAAGTTTCCCATTCTTTACAATACGCAAGTAACAGATCTCTTGATAGAAGATGGTGAGTGTTATGGGGTTAGAGTTTTTCATAATAGTAAGATTTTTAATATATATGCAAAAAAGATTGTAATAGCTAGCGGTGGAGTCGGCTCAGTTTACGAGTACCATACAAATGCGAGAACGATTAGCTCTGATATGCAAGGCATTTGCTTGACTCATGGCATCGCGCTAAGAGACATGGAGATGATGCAGTTTCACCCGACTGTTTTTGTCCAAGGAGATGCTGTAAGAAAACAGTTATTGAGCGAATCACTAAGAGGAGAGGGTGCAAAAGTTGTTGATGAAGATGGTAGAAGATTTCTATTTGATTATGATAAAAGAGGAGAGCTTAGTCCTCGAAATATCGTTTCTCAAGCTATATTTAGCTACCAAGCAAAAACAGGCAAAAAGGTATTTTTAGATTTAACCAATTTTGAAGAGGGATTTTTTATGAAAAGATTCCCTAGTATATATTTTAATATGAGTGATATTGGCTATGATTTGCCTATTGATTTGGTGCCGATTTCTCCAGCTTTTCACTATGCAATGGGTGGCATAAAGAGTGATCTGTTTGGCAGGGTTGAGGGTGTTGGCTCTCTTTATGTTGTCGGTGAAGCTGCAAATACGAGAGTGCATGGAGCCAATAGACTAGCTAGTAACTCACTTTTGGAAGGATTTGTTTTTTCAAAAAGAGTGGCACTTGATATAAAATTAACCCTGAAAGAGGGCAAAAAAGAGATTAAATTTGACGAAAATGAGCCAAGTTTGATAAAAAGAGGGGATAAAAGTTTAAAAAATGAGTTAAGAAGCTTGATGTGGAATTATGCAGGAATCATAAGAAATGAAAAAAAACTCAAAAAAGCTTTGAATAGAGTTGAAGACATGTTAAAATTACCGATTGGAAAACTTTTGAGACTTAGACTTTTAAGTTCACAAGAGATAATCAAAAGTGCTATCGACAGAAAAGAGTCTTTGGGCGCGCATTATATAGAAAAAAAGGGGGATAAGATATGAAAATATTTGGCTTGTTATTGTTGTTTGCACTAAGTGCATTTGCAGAGGGTGGAGAAGCGCTTACTGGAACTTGGGTTGGAATCAGCTCAATGATTATCTTTGTTGTTGGTTACTACATAATCGCAACAGAAGAGAATTATCATATAAACAAGGCAAAACCAGCACTGTTTATCGGGACGATAATATTTCTATTGGCAGGTTTTTACTACTATATAAATGGACTAGATTCAGAGCCACTATCAAAAGAGCTTGATGGTCTTATACTTGAAATCGCAGAGATATTTTTCTTCTTGATGGTTGCTATGACCTATATAGAGACACTAATAGAGAGAAATGTTTTTAATGCACTAAAATACAATCTTGTCTCAAAAGGTTACTCTTACAAGAAACTCTTTTGGATAACAGGGACTTTGGCATTTTTTATCAGTCCTGTCGCAGATAACTTAACAACAGCTCTTATACTCTCTACCGTTTTAATCACAATAGAGAAAGAAAAAAGAGATTTTTTAGTTCCAGGCGCCATAAACATAGTAGTTGCCGCAAATGCAGGTGGAGCGTGGAGTCCTTTTGGGGACATCACAACGCTTATGTCATGGACGGCTGAAAAAGCTGGATTTACTGACTTCTTTTTCTTGTTTCCTCCATCTATCGTAGGCTGGATTGTTACGGCTTGGTTGTTGTCTCTATTTGTTCCAAAAGACCAGCCTCATTTTGATGTAGCAAAAGAGAAAAAAGAGGAAGTTTATGAGGGTGGTAAGGTTGTTATGGTATTGGGCGTAACAACTATCGTGAGTGCTGTTTTGTCTCATCAGCTATTTCACCTCCCAGCTATGTGGGGCATGTTGTTTGGACTCTCTTTGCTGAAACTATACTCTTATAGATTAAAAAGAGTGCATAGTACCGAGATAAATATATTTAAATCAATCAGCAGAATTGAACACGATACACTTCTGTTTTTTGTAGGGATATTGGCAGCAGTTGGTGGATTGCACTTTTTGGGATTTTTAGATTTGGCAGCAAAACTCTACGGTATAGTTGGTTTTGACGCTGTAAATATAGGAGTTGGTTTCCTCTCAGCTATCGTAGATAATGTGCCTGTCATGAGTGCGGTTCTAAAGGCTGATCCAAATATGGGGGTTGACCAATGGTTGTTGGTGACCATGACAGCAGGTATCGGAGGAAGCTTGATAAGTTTTGGCTCCGCCGCAGGTGTTGGTGTCATGGGAAAATTAAGAGGAATTTACACATTTGGTTCGCATCTTAAATACGCTTGGACTGTACTAATTGGTTATATACTCTCTATTATAGTGTGGTATATTCAGTTTGAAATGTTCCATGAATTTTAAAGGCAACAATATGAAATCCGTACCCATTATCGTTTTAGACTTTGGCTCTCAATATACACAACTCATAGCAAGGCGAATGAGGGAGGAGAAGGTATATTGTGAGATTTTACCTTACAATGAGCCTATCAAAAATATAAAGAAGAAAAACCCTAAAGGGCTTATTCTCTCAGGTGGTCCAGCTTCAGTATATGACGAAGATGCCTATAAGATAGATGAAGAGATATTTGAGCTTGGTTTACCGATTTTGAGTATTTGCTATGGTATGCAGTTATTAATAGACCATTTTGGCGGTGAAATTGTACCTGCTTTGCATCATGAATATGGAAAAGCAAATATAGAGTTTGATGAGGTAGATGGTAAAATCAGCCCTATATTTAAAGATACAAAAAACAACCAAGTGGTATGGATGTCACATGCAGATAAAGCAGAGACTCTGCCTAACGGTTTTGTAAAAATTGCACACTCGGTAAATTCCCCTTTTGCTGCAGTTGCAAATGAAGATAAAAAGATGTATGCCCTGCAGTTTCATCCAGAGGTTTCTCACTCTAGTGATGGAGGGGTGATTCTTAGAAATTTTGCAAAGTATATTTGCGGATGTGAAACGACTTGGAATATGGGCTCATTTGCAAAAGAGCAAATAGAAAAAATTCAAACAACTGTAAAAGATGGAAAAATTTTGTGTGCAGTCAGTGGCGGAGTTGACAGCTCAGTCGTAGCCGCACTCTTAAATGAAGCCATAGGAGACAAGCTAGTTGCTATATTTGTTGATACTGGGCTCTTGCGTGCAAATGAGAGAGAAGATGTGGAAAATATGTTTAAGTCAAAACTAAAAATCCCGCTTATTACTATAGATGCAACACAGACTTATCTGACAAGATTAAAAGGCGTAGTTGACCCAGAAGAGAAGAGAAAAATAATAGGACACACTTTCATAGAGATATTTGCTGCAGAAGCAAAAAAACACGATGATATAAAATACTTAGCACAAGGAACTCTATATCCTGATGTTATAGAGTCAGTATCTGTAAAAGGACCTAGTAAAACTATCAAATCCCACCACAATGTCGGTGGACTTCCTGAATGGATGAAATTTGAGTTAATAGAGCCTTTGAGAGAGTTGTTTAAAGATGAAGTAAGAGCACTTGGACTAGAGCTCGGCATCCCAAAAGAGATGATAGCTAGACATCCATTTCCAGGTCCAGGACTTGCTATAAGAATCATGGGTGAAGTAAGTAGAGAAGATTTAACACTTTTAAGACAAGCTGATGTGGTTATGTTGGATGAGTTAAAATCAAGTGGATATTATGATAAAACTTGGCAAGCTTTTACTGTCCTGCTAAATGTAAAAAGTGTTGGTGTCATGGGCGATAATAGGACTTATGACAATACAATCTGTATTAGAATTGTGCAGAGTGTTGATGGCATGACAGCTACTTTTGCGAGACTGCCTCATGAACTACTTGAGAGAATGAGTAGCAGAATTATAAATGAAGTAGATGGAATAAATAGGGTAGTTTATGATATATCTTCAAAACCACCCTCTACCATAGAGTGGGAATAAAATTTGAGAAAAATTTATCTACTAAATAGTGATAAATTTGAAAATATAGTAAATCTCCCCGTAATCGAGATTAATTTTTTTCATAAAGAGATTAATCTTGACTCATATGATGCTCTCGTCTTCACTTCCAAAAATGGCGTCAAAGCCATAGATAATATAGATAAAAAATGGAGACAAAAAAAGATATACTCTATCGGACAAGGCACCTCAAAAGAGATAAAAAAATACAATACAAACCCGATATATACAGCTATAAACTCTTATGGAGATTCATTTGCAAAAGAGATAGGGGAAAGCTTAAAGGGAAAGAGAGTTCTCTTTCCTAGAGCAAAAAAAGTCACCTCCAAGTTAAATGAGATTTTAAAAAAGATAGGCGTAAAGCTAGATGAGATTATCGTTTATGAGACTGTTTGCAAAGAGCATCAAGATGCGAGTAAACCAGAGAAAGACTCTGTGATTATCTTCACTTCACCATCAACCATAAAATGTTTCTTCAAAAGTTTTATATGGGATGAGAGCTACAAAGCAGTAGTTATCGGAAAAGTAACAGCCAAAGCGATGCCTCAAGAGATAAAATTTACCTATGCAAAAGAGCAAACAATCAAAAGTTGTATTGAGGTAGCAAAATACTATTTATAGCTTACATTAAGCATAATTGGTTTATAATTGCAGTGTATCTGAGTGAAGCGACAGCGTTTTATGAGGGTCCAACATATTGTTTTTTGTGGAACGGGTATTTTGTTGGTGCGTCTGTATTTTTGTTTGAGCCTTTTATCGGGTTAGAATCTGCAGCCTAAAGACAAAATTAGCTCCACATCGTTGGCTTTAACAGGGCCAAAGAATAAACGAACGCCCACTTGGGTTAGCAGTATATGTTTACTCATATACTGCTATTTTTGTTATATGGTCAACCGTGTGAAAAATGTATAAGTTGGTTATAAATTTTGGGAGATTTTTTCAGTGGATATTTTGATAGTTGGCAGTGGTGGAAGAGAGTATTCGATAGCGCTTGCTCTTAAGAGAGATAAAAATGTAAAAAATATATATGTAGCTCCAGGAAATGGTGCTACAAGTGAGTTTGCTACAAATATAGATATAAAAGATTTTAATAAACTAGCTGATTTTGTTCAAGAAAATGGGATAAATTTGACTATAGTTGGTCCTGAAGCTCCTTTGGTCGATGGAATTGTAGATGTATTTAAAAAAAGAGACCTTCTGATTTTTGGCTCCTCTAAAAATGCTTCAAAACTAGAGGGCTCTAAGATTTATATGAAAAATTTTCTATCAAAGTACAAAATACCAACAGCCTCTTATATCGAGACAAACAGTCTAGCTAGCGCATATGATTTTATAGAGTCATTGACTTTGCCAATAGTTATAAAAGCAGATGGTTTATGTGCTGGCAAAGGTGTTATCATAGCAAATAGCAAAGAAGAGGCTAAATCTACAGCAAAAGATATGCTTAGTGGAGAGAGTTTTGGAGATGCTGGAAAATCTATAGTCATCGAAGAGTTTTTAGATGGGTATGAGTTGTCAGTTTTTGCTATATGTGATGGAAAAAATTATAAAATACTTCCAGCCGCCCAAGATCACAAAAGACTGCTTGATGGTGATAAGGGTCCAAATACAGGAGGCATGGGAGCATATGCTCCAACTCCTTTGATAGATGAAGAGTTGTATAAAAAGATAGAAACAAGAGTAGTTGAGCCTACTTTAGAGGGTATGCAAAAAGAGGGCAGTCCATACACAGGAGTGCTTTTTATCGGCTTGATGATTATAGATGATGAGCCGATAGTGCTTGAGTATAATGTGCGATTTGGTGACCCTGAATGCGAAGTTTTGATGCCTCTTTTAAAGACGCCTGCGAGTGAACTTTTCTATAAGGCAGCAGATGGGTATTTGGATGATTTGGATATAGAATTTTATGACAGATACGCAGTAGCTGTTGTGATAGCTAGTCAAAACTATCCATACAAAAGCTCAACTCCCTCAGAGATTATTATAGATAACCCAATTCATAAAGAGCTAGACGGAACTCATATATCATATGCAGGAGTTAGCAGGGAAGGGGATAAGCTATATGCCACTGGTGGTAGAGTTCTGCTAAGTGTTGGCACAGGGGGAAGTATCCAAGAGGCAAGAGATAAAGCATACCTGCAGTGTGGGCAGATACATTTTGCAGGTAAGCAATTTAGACAAGATATCGCTTATCAGGTGTTAAACAGATGACAGATGAGCAAATCATAGAAGAGTTTGAGAGAGAAGATATCTCTTTGGCTTCTATCAAAAAGAGAGTTTTTGCATATACTGTAGATGAAATTTTGATTTCAGTCCTTTTTTTGATTATATACTTCGGACAGATTCCAAGAGATGCTGGATATGAGCAGACTATAAATCTTCTAAATGGTCTATTTTCCTATATCATTTTTTTAAAAGTCATATACCAAGCTTTTTTTGTTTGGGCTTATGGTGCAACTCCTGGTAAAATGTTGACTAAGATAAGAGTTATCTCTACTGTTAACTTGGGAAATCCAGACATGATATATGCGATTAATAGATCTTTGGTGAGGATTGTTAGCGAATCACTCTTTTATATGGGTTTTTTGTGGGCATTTACTAATCCAAAGAGAGAAACTTGGCATGACAAGGTCGCAAAAACATTGGTAGTTGATGTATATTAGATTTTTTGTTTTTTTACTACTATTTTTTACATTTAGTTACGCAGGGGTTCAAAATGTTGAAGTTTTAGCAAAAAATGTGCAAAAAGATGGATCTATAATCCATGCAAAAGGTAATGTTGTTCTCTACTCGCAAAAATACCTCATAACAGCTGACAAAGCTGACTATAACCAAAAAACAGGCGACTTAAGTCTTTTTGGTGATATAACGATTTTAGAAGGCGTGCAATACTCATCAAAAACAGGAAAAGCCACTCTAAACCTAAATACCGATATCGGAACATTTAGTCCACTATTCTTTTTTAACAATGTTTCAAATCTATGGGTGAGTTGCAAGAGTGCCAACTCAAGCCCACAGTCTTACATAACTAAAAAATCAATAGTCTCTAGCTGTAATGTTCAAAATCCAGATTGGAAGATAAATTTTAGTTCAGGTGAATTAAATAGAAAAACAAACTTTTTGAGTATATATAATGCTGTTTTTTATGCAGGTAAAGTGCCTTTGTTGTATCTACCATATTTTGGTTTTTCCACAGATAAGACAAGAAGAACAGGACTTCTAAGACCAGATATAGGATTTAGTAGCTCAGAAGGATTATACTACTCACAGTCTTTATATATAGCTCCATATATCAATTGGGATCTGCAAATCATACCTCAGATAAGAACCAAAAGAGGAACAGGAGTCAATACAATATTTAGATATGTAGACTCTCCATACTCTAATTTAAATATACAAAGTGGATTATTTAAAGAGTCTAGCAAGTATGCAAAGAAAAATATACTGGTCAATACAAAACACTATGGGTTCGAGTTAAACTATGATAGAAGTAAGCTTTTTAGTGGGTATTTTGACGGAGATACTGAAGACGGGCTTTATCTAGACTTTATATATCTAAATGATGTAGATTATCTAAATACAAAAACAAATGATGGTGCATCATATAATAAATTGGCAACATCTACACTAAACTACTACTTTAAACAAGACTTGGATTATTATGGGTTATATGCAAAATATTATATAGATACAGCAAAAGTTTCAAACAAAGATACTCTACAAGAGTTGCCTACTTTGCATTATCATAGATTTTCAAACTCTTTATTTGTGGATAAACTTCTGTACTCTATAGATATTAAATCTAAAAACTACGACAGATCAGAGGGCCTAACTGCAACACAGTATGAGTTTAATGTTCCATTGACTTTCTATTTCTTATTTTTGGACGATTACTTGAAGTTTTCAGCTTCAGAAAATGTCTATTTAACCTATGTTGATTATTCTAATGCTACTGCACCTAGGAGTTATGGTCAATATCTTAGAAATTATCATAAGTTTTCACTCTATACTGATTTAGCAAAACCATACGATAGCTTCTATCATACTATATACCTTGGGCTTGATTATGTTGTGCCTAGTAAAGAGAAAAAGAGTGGGTATTTTGCTGACTTTATACCAATAAATACTGAGCAAAAAAGTCTATCTTTGAATTTAGTGGAGTATTTTTATAATACACAAGGTGATAAAAAAGTGAGCCATACACTAAAACAGCAATACTTCTTTAGTAATTATAGATACAAATATGGAGATTTGGAAAACAATATTAACATATATTTTAGTGATAATATAAGTTTTTCAAATACTATTTTTTATTCTCATGAGTATAAAAGATTTTCTAAAATTCAAAATTCACTAAGCTATACAAATGATATATATGGTGCAACTATTACACATACATATGAAAACAGTACAACCACAGACTCTAGTTACCTGACTGCTAGTATTAGTACTGACTACTTTAGAAATTATCACATTTATGCCACTTTAAACTATAATTTTCAAAGTAGCTATGTTAAGTCTTGGACATTTGGGTTTAAAAGAAAGAAGAAATGCTGGGATTACTCTGTAGTCTATAGTGAAAACACGACTCCACAATTGACGAGTTCAAGCAATAACTCCATCAATAAAAAAGGAGTTTATATACTTTTCAATCTATACCCAATAGGTAGTATAGACTATCAATTTACAAAAGAGATGGATAGTTCGGTGAGTGGCAATTGATGCAAAAAGATAGTGTTAAGATGATAGAAGATGCTTTGGAAGTATTGGAGTTGCCGACATTTATAAACTTGCAAGAGTTGAAAAAAAGATACAGAGAGGTAGCTAGCAAAAATCACCCTGATTTTGGCGGGGATGAGACATCAATGGCAAAGATAAATAGAGCATTTGAGCTTTTGAAAGAGTATATGGTAAATTTTAGATTCTCCTTTACTAAAGAGGAGATATATAAACAGTATCCTCAGGATGAATATGTCAGTAAATTTAGATTTTAGCTCTTATTTCAAAGACATAATGCAAGCTACAGCGGAGTTGTTAGAGGTATTGCCAAAACAGAGAATGCAAGATGATAA